>JACMMM010000026.1 GCA_014379065.1 Saprospiraceae bacterium | reverse complement strand
GTCCGTTTTCCGAAAGGAAGCGGATATATGACCGGGTTTTTTTTGATTAAGATTCACTTAGGATATTCGCCCAGTCGGTTTCGACGGGGCTTTTTTATTGGGGGAAATTTGGCGGGCCCACATCGCTTATTGGGCGGTGCCGTAACGATGTTCCATTACTTCATTCAAAATATCTTCTTCGGTCAAAGGCACATTTTTCGGAGCGCGTTGGATAAATCGGTCCAAAACATCTTCGGGTGTTTCAACTCGAACGAAATCAAACAACTTGAGCATGGCAACAAATGCCTTTTTCTTGGATTTGTCAACGGTCAGGATAATTCGTTCGGATGTTGCAGTGGACATTACAATTTTTTTACAAAGGTAAATATTCATCTCCGTAAAATGAATCGCTCCTCTAATGGCGCTTGGGAAGCAGGTGTATTGAACTGGCGCAGTTCAAGCAAGGTATCGCTGATAGCATGTATTTGGAAGTTGAAAAACAGAAAGTCCGGGTCTATCTCGACATAGACTTCAAGTGTCGCAGCGTGGCGGAATCTCATAAAACGAGCGCGAGCGAATTCCGGCCGCACTTGGTGTTATACTCGGTCAGACCTCTCCTTTTGTCGAAAAACCCACCCCCACCCGCAACCATCCCCCCATTTTGCTGTCCGCTTCGAGCATATTCCAGGCACAACATTTTTAAGCTATGAAAATATTAACTACCCTCCTGTGGCTCAGCGCCACCCTTTCCCTGTCGGCTCAAAATGCCAGTATTCGCGGACAATTGCAAAGCAAAACGGGAGAAGCCGTTGCCTTTGCCAATCTGGGCCTTTATCGTGCTGCGGATGGCAGCCTTTTTAAAGCAGCAGCCAGCGATGAAGCCGGTATTTTCGATATGAAGGGCTTGAGCGAAGGCAGCTATTTTTTGAAGGCCAGCGCATTGGGATTTGACAATTTTGAACAATCGGGTATCCAATTGCAAGAAAATCAACGCCTGGATCTGGGCGTACAACAGCTGAATGCTGCTGCCATCAACCTTGAAGCGGTGACCGTGAAGGCTTCCCGTGTCATGGTGGAAATCAAGCCCGACCGCACCATTTTCAATGTGGACGGCACCATCAACAGCGCAGGCTCCGATGCCATCACGTTGTTGCGAAAAGCGCCTAGTGTGACGGTGGACAACAACGACAATATCAGCGTATTGGGACGCTCCGGGGTGCTCCTGTACATAGATGGGAAACGGCTTCCATTGACGGGCGAAGACCTTACCAATTACCTTCAAAGCCTCCCCGCCGAACAAATTGACCGAATCGAAATCATCACCAACCCGGGGGCGAAATACGAGGCAGAAGGCAATGCGGGCATCATTGACATCCGGCTGAAAAGGGATAAAAGCATCGGTGCAAACGGTTCTGTGAATACGACTTACAGTCAGGGCTTTTACCATCGCGCCAACCTCAGCGGCAGCGGCAATTATCGCAACAAACGCTTCAATACTTTCGGGACAGCAAGTGTGGGTAATGGCGCAGGGTTCAACAACATGGATTTCTATAGTTATCTTAACGGTATCGTGCAAGACGAGATCAACCGGCGCAACAACGATTGGGACAATTTCAACTACCGCGTGGGCACAGATTTTTTTCTGGGGAAACAACACACGCTTGGTTTTTTGGTCAGCGGCGCGAACAGCAACCGTATCGGTCGTGGCTTGAACCGGATTACGCTCGCGCAGGAAACAACACCCAACTTGATTGACAGCATTTTAGTGGCCACCACCACCGAAAACCATCAGCGTGAACAACAAACCTACAACCTCAATTACCGCTTTGACAACACCAAAGGCCGCAGCCTCAACGTAGACCTGGACTACGGCAATTACCTGAATTACAACAAACGCTACCAACCCAATCGCTACTACAATGCTACCGAAGATGTCCTGCTCACCGAGATTATAAACAGTTTCGACACCCCGAGCGATATTGATATTTTCACGTTTCAAGTGGATTACGAGGACAAACTTTGGGGCGGAACGATGAGCGCCGGAACCAAGTTCAGTCAGGTGATTTCAGACAATACCTTTTTGTTTTTTGATGAGCCTAATGGATTTCCCATTCGGAATGACAGCAGTTCCAATCTATTCAAATACGACGAAAGAGTCTATGCTGGCTATATAAATTACGCTCATGCCTTGGGCAAAAAATGGAATTTCTCTGCGGGACTACGGGCAGAACAAACCAATGCCAAGGGTGACCTGCAAACCTTTTTGCCCGAATTGGAAAAGCCACCCGTTTTGTTCAACTACCTGAGTTGGTTTCCAAGCGCGGGCTTGACCTGGGAGCCTTCTGAAAACCACAGTTTTGCGCTGAACGGCGGGCGGCGCATCAATCGCCCGGATTACAACGTGCTCAATCCGTTCAACAACCAACTCAGCCAACTTTCCTACGAAAAAGGAAACCCCTATCTCCGGCCTGAAATCGTGAACAACCTGGAATTGGGCTATACGCTGGCGCATCGCTACAATTTCAAATTGGCATACAGCCGCACCACCGACCAGATTACCAGGCTCATCGCCCCCGATACCGCAGACATCCGCGCCGGATACATCACTTGGGACAATTTGGCCAGCCAAACCGTCTACAGTATCAATGCCAGCGTACCCGTGCAAATTTTCAAATGGTGGAACCTCTTTTGCAACGCAAGTGCTGCCTATCAGGACAATCAAGCTGATTATGGCGAGGGTGGCGTGGTGGATGTACAAGCATACACCTACAACATTTTTCAGCAGCACACCTTTGATTTGCCGCTGGGCATTAAAGGCGAAGTCTCTGGCTTCTTTTCAGGTCCAGGCATCTGGGGAGGCGTGTTTATTTACGAATCGAGCTGGGGCTTGAACCTTGGCTTGCAGCGCAAATTCCTTCATGAGCGCCTAAACGTGCGCCTCAGTGCCGACGATATTTTTTATGAAACGGGCTGGGATGGCTACTCCGATTTCAACGGATTGTATTCCTACGGCAGTGGCCGTTGGGACAGCCGCCGTATCAGCCTGAGCGTGGGCTATCGTTTTGGGAATGACAACGTGAAGTCGAGGAAGCGGAATACGGGAATGGAAACGGAAGCGGGACGAGTTGGCGGAGACTAGGGAATATCCAATATCCAACAAGGAATGTCCAAGGGAATATCCAATATCCAACAAGGAATTTCCAATGTCCAAGGGAATATCCAATATCCAACAAGGAATTTCCAATGTCCAAGTAGGCGCTGCGCTTACACACTCACGTTGTCTTTTCGGCTTAAGGCAGCGACGAATCCCAGACGCAGCGCTTACTTGGACATTGGAAATTCCTTGTTGGATATTGGATATTCATTCCACCCCCACCTCATCCGCAAAAACCCAGCAGGCATGACCCGCCCCCTTATGCGTTGCCGGACACTGCCCCAGCGAAACGCCCACCACACGCAGGTACCTTGTTTTTTTTCCGCTTAGTTCGATACTGAGCTCCTTTTGCAAAACACCCTGTTTCGAAGGCGGTGTGTCACACAGCGCTTCCCCGGCGGGAAGGAAGATTTTCCCATCCTCCGAAGTTTCCACCTGCAACTTAGTGGGGAAGAAAATCCAGGAGTTTTCGTCTTGCAGGAAATTGGTGCGTACTCGATTGACTTTCTGTTGTTTACCTAAGTCAATCACCATGTCGAGGTTCACCCCTTCAAATCCCTGCCAGCCGCCCGTGCGGAAATCTGAGCCGCCCCGAACGCCGTCCACCAGACCATCGTCGCCGCCAGCAGTGTATTGTGCGGAGTAGGGGTATTTGTAGCCCAACACCCTCATATTGCTGCGGATGCGGCGGAATTCTACCATCACGGTATTGCTTTTTTCGTTGCCGCGCTCGGCAGTCACGAACATCCGTTGACTGCGATCCACCTTGAACGGTTCTGTGTAATCACGCCATTGCACCTTGCCCGTAATGTCGGCGAACATATACCGGATTTTGGCTTCCGGGTCTGCGCAACCGAGCGTCACTTCCGTGCGGTCTTTAAAGATGGTCGCGCCAGATTTTACAAACGGAACTGATACAATGGAACGATCCGTAATGGCCGACACCGGACAATCGCTTTCGGCAGTTCCCCACGCGCTGGGCTTGTCGTCCATGTCAAATTCCAAGGTGCCGCCATTGGTCAGCATTTCGTGACTGAGCCAAGATTTTGACCAGGGTTTTCCATTGAATGTCAAACTTTTAACGTAAAAATTCTTGCCAGAAACCTCAGGGGCTTTCAAGACCATAGTTTTTCCGTTCTCCAAATGGATCGTAGTTTTTTCAAACCATGGCGTACCGATGGCATAGATCGGGTCGCCTGGCACCACCGGGTAAATGCCCATGGCCGAAAGCACCAACCAGGCCGACATTTGGCCGCAATCCTCGTTGCCGCTCAGTCCGTCGGGTTGGTCGGAGTACATCGAATCCATGATTTGGCGCACCCGCTGCTGGGTTTTCCAAGGCTGCCCGGCATAGTTGTAGAGATAGGCCATGTGGTGACTAGGTTCGTTGCCATGCACATATTGACCGATGAGTCCGGTAATGTCGGCTTGCTCGCGCCCAGTGGTTTTGGCGTGGGCCGTAAATAGGCTATCCAATTGATTCGCAAAGGCTTCGCGTCCGCCAAGGAGTTTCATCATGCCACTCAGATCCTGTGGCGCGGCAAATCGGTATTGCCAGGCATTGGCTTCTGTGTAATTGAAATTCACCTCAAACGGGTCAAAGGGAGCGTGCCATGTAGCCCCACGCCGGGCGCGAAAAAAACCGCTGCCGGGGTCAAACAGATTTTTATACGATTGCGCACGCTGGGCAAAAGTTTGGGCCACATCGTTTTGTCCCATACTCCGGGCCGTCTGGCTGATGCACCAGTCGTCGAAAGCATATTCGAGGGTTTTCGATACGGATTCGGCTTCTTTGTCGCTCGGCACAAAGCCCATTTCTCGATATAAACGCAGGCCATAGCGGTCACTGTTTGCGTTTTTCATCATGGCTTCCAGCGCCAATTTGCCGTCATAATCGCGAATACCTTTTGCCCACGCATCGGCGATGACAGGGATGGCGTGGTTACCGATCATGCAGTCGGTTTCATTGGCCGCCAATTCCCACACGGGCAGAAGCCCGCTTTCATTGTATTGATTTAGAAAGGTTTGTATAAAACTGTTGGTGCGTTTCGGCTCTAAAATCGTGTACAGCGGATTGCAGGCGCGGTAAGTGTCCCACAGGGAAAAAACGGTGTAGACCTCACCCACGCCAGCGCTGAGGGGGGGAGATACGTGGATTTTATCGTCGCGCCCCCGATACTTGCCATCCACATCGCTCCATAGATTGGGCACCACCATCGTGTGGTAGAGTGCCGTGTAAAAGGCTGTTTTTTGTTCGTCAGAGCCGCCTTCGATTTCGATTTTGGAAAGTTGCTGTGCCCATTTGGCCTGCGTTTCGGATTTCACTTTTTCAAAATCAAAATGGGGGCATTCCATTTCCAGGTTCTTCCGTGCGCCCTCGATGCTGGTGCCCGAAATACCCACCGTAATGACGAGCGGTTCGCCGTCATTGTAAAAATCAAGCAGACCCAATATGGCTTTGCTGGTGACGCTTGGATTGGCCTCACGTGGCGTTTTTGCCATGTCAAGCAAGACACTGTTGAAAAACGGCTTAGAAAATCGCGCTACAAAATAGACGTGCTGCTCCTTGGCCCAAGCTTTTGAAATGCGGTAACCAGCTATTTCATTTATGCTAATCACGCTCAATTGGGCGTCCAGCACCTCGTCTCGATGGCGCAAATCCACCAAAATTTCTCCTTTTTCTGTGTTTTCAGGAAAGGTATAGCGATGTACGCCCACACGCTCGGTGGCAGTAAGCTCGCACTTGATTCGGTCGCGCTCAAGGAAAACAGAGTAGTAACCCGGTTCGGCCTTTTCCTTTTTTTTCTTGAAAGGAGCGGCATATTCCTTGGGTTCGAGGCGTACACCGTCCAGAAATGGCATGAAAAGAATATCGCAATAATCAGCGACACCCGTACCGCTCAGGTGTGTGTGCGAGAAACCATAAATCAATGAATCAGAATAGTGGTAGCCCGAGCAGCCGTCCCAATCGAGCATCGAAATGCGCGTGTCGGGGCTGAGTTGCACCATGCCAAAGGGGGCGGTGGCGCCAGGGTAAGTGTGCCCGTGGCCGCCGGTGCCGATGAAAGGATTGACGTAACTATTGACTTTTGACTGTTGGCTGTTGACTTTTGACCGTTGACTGTTGACTGTTGACCGTTGACCGTTGACTATTGGCTGTTGACCGTTGGCCGTTGACTGTTGGCTGTTGACCGTTGAGAGCGAAAAGGTTAGGAGAAAAGGGAAAAAGAAGATGCGCATAGTATGGGCGTTTTAGTCGCCCAAAAGTAGCGTTTGCTAAATCTCAACTTCCCGAAAGTTTGAAACTTTCGGGAAGTTTGGTCAATGGCCAAAGGTCAACTGCCAACAGTCAAAGGTCAACAGTCAAAGGTCAAAAGTCAATAGTTTTTCACCACTCAAACTCCATCACTTGCTCAATCCCCTCCGCAAGGCTGAACGAAACCGGACAAGTGCGCGCCGCTTTTTCCAAAATCTGTTTTTGTGTATCGGAGTAGTCATTCTTTGGCATCACAAACCGGATGACCACTTTGGCAATCCGGCGCGGATCTGCGGCCATGATTTTAGTGACTTCAGCGTGTGCCCCGGTCATATTCACCTCATGATTCCGGGCGCTGATGCCCATGATGGTAAGGGCACAGGTCGCCAGCGAGGTGGCGCAAAGATCGGTAGGCGAGAAAGCCTGGGCCTTGCCTTGATTGTCCAGCGGCGCGTCGGTGATGATTTTCGTGCCGGAAAAGAGGTGTGTGGCTTCGGTGCGGAGTTCGCCGAGATATGTTACGGTGGATGTCATGGTAAAAGTTTCGATTTATGTGGAAGTGATTGGGAAGGAGTAAATTAAGCAGCAAATTTAATCATTGTTTTAAATACTTAAACCCTATCTTTACCATGAAATTCTAAAATCATTTTTTAATTTTTCATGGTAAAGTATTTGTCACGTGGTATCGAGCCTCATATCCGGTCTTTGCTTTCTTACTTCCCAGCAGTAGGATTGGTGGGTGCCCGGCAGGTAGGTAAAACCACTTTAATAAAGGCGTTGGACCCAAATTTTGTCTACCTCGACCTTGAAGACGACCGTGACCGGGCCAAACTCTCCGCAGACCCACATTTTTTCTTCAAAGCATACGAAGACCGATGTGTCGTATTGGATGAAGTACAGCAGATGCCACAAATTTTCCGACAACTACGCGCTGTAATAGATGAAAACCGTCGTGCTGGCAGGTTCATTTTGCTCGGATCTGCCTCCCCAGAATTACTTCGTCAAAGTTCGGAATCGCTGGCTGGGCGCATTGCTTATACGGAACTCCACCCTTTCAACCTGCTCGAAATAGAAACATTTTATGACTGGAAAACCCATTGGTTTCAAGGCGGGTTTGCCGGGTCGTTGCTGGCACCTAACCTTGAGTTGAGCATGGAATGGCGGCGAAATTTTATCAAATCTTATTTAGAGCGCGATCTGCCCCGCTTGGGATTGAGGAGCGACCCTATGCTGGTTCGACGATTTTGGCAAATGTTGGCTGGATACAACGGAGGTGTTTGGCAGGCTGAAAAATTCGCGACTTCATTAGGTGTGAGCGGGCCAACTGTTCGGTCTTACCTATCGTTTATGGAAGACGCGTTTTTAGTTTCTACCCTTCAACCTTGGTTTGCCAATGTGGGGAAGCGTCTTGTAAAATCGCCGAAAGTGTATCAACGCGACAGCGGCATCCTTCATGCATGGCTCGGTTTCGACCATTTGGACAACTTGCTGGGAAACAATGCTTTGGCGGCATCTTGGGAGGGTTATGTTATTGAACAAATCAAGAATGTAGCGCGTGATCGCCTTTCCTATTTTTTTTACGGAACACACCAAGGAGCCGAGTGTGACATGGTGCTTGTAAAAGGGGGGATTCCTGTTGCTGGAGTGGAAATAAAATTTTCATCTGCCCCAGTATTGAGTAAAGGTTTCTACATCGCTACGGACGATTTGAACACCCCGATAAATTTTGTTGTTGTTCCTGATGCGACTGATTATCAGATGAAAGAAAACCTCTGGGTTGTTGGAATCGCTTCTTTTTTAAAGAATCACTTGCCACGACTTTGGGAATAACAACTATTTTACCCCCTCCTGCGTCAGCACCCTCGACCACATCTCCTTGCCCTCAAAATTGATAATTCTCACCTCCACCTCGCGCTGTTTGCGTGGGCCGGAGAAGCGCAGCAAGCCAAAATTATGCTCGCCCACCGCCGTGCCGGGCACCCGGAATTCGTTTATTTCTTTGGTCGGGGCATCTGAATAGGTGCCAGATGTAAAAGGCGAGGCAGTAAGATCGTACACCCAATTGCCTGCGCCGTTTTTCATCGCGCTGAGTTCGCTGAAATGGCGGTCGCCGGTCAGGAAAATCACACCTTTGATGTTTTCCCGTTCGATAAATTTCAAAATCGTGTCGCGTTCTGCAGGAAAGAAGTGGAAGGCCGTCTCGTCGTTTGCACTGGAGGTAAGTACCTGACCGCCAATGGCTACCAGTTTGAAAGGGGCGCGGCTCGCAACCAAGGATTCCAGAAACCAGCGCAATTGCTCCTTGCCCAAGGATGTGCGATCTGTGCAAGTTTTGCAATAGTCTGGGGTACGGAAATAACGATTGTCGAGCAGGAAAAAATCAACGTCGGCGTATTGAAACCTCGTTGTGCAACCCTTTTGACCATTCACGCCAAAAGTCGGGTTTCCCCAAAAATCGCGGAACACTTCCCAGGCCGTTTCCTTGTGTATCCAAGTGCCATCCGAATTGTCGGGGCCAAAGTCATGGTCGTCCCAGATGGCGTATTGAGGCGTGGAGGCGAGCAATGCTTGGAGTTCAGGCGTTGCCCGGTCATGGGTATAACGATGCTGCATGCCCGTACGCGAATAGAAGTCCACTTCCCGGTAATACACGTTGTCGCCCAGCCAAAGCATCAGGTCGGGCTTTTGTTTGGCGATTTGCGTAAAGGTTTGATAATTAGAGCCATAGGGCTTTCCGGGGCGGTCATATTCTGGCTCGTTGATGTAGGCGCAACTTCCCGTAGCGAGCGTAAAAACAGGTGGGTCCACCCGCCATTGCCAGAGCGGCTGGGTCTTGAAGATAGTTGGGTACGAGAGATGAACCGAATCGCCGTTTATTTCTACGCGGTACTCATAAGTGCGGCCTGGCTCCAGTTGGTCGGCGACGCACTTAGCGGTAAACGCACTGTTTTTGTAGGTCTGAACGGTTTCCGTGCGCCATTTTTGTTCGGGCTTGCCGGCTTCCCAATACTCCACCTGCACCCCGGCAAAAGTCTTGGTTTGCACCCACACTAAGGCCTCTTTCATTTCGATATAACCGAGCATGGGACCGTTTTGCAGGGCTTCGTTACCGCTCACAGGGGTAGCGACCGGCACAATGGGTTTTACATCAAGGAGTTGGGAAGATTTTTGGGCGCAGCCCCAAGCGAAGAAGAGAAGAAGGAGAATAGCGTTTTTCATGTGCCTGATAATGTTTGTTGAGGCGAAGGTAGACACCTCAATGGAGAAAGTTTTTCGCTTCGCTCTAAACCTCGTAGGTTTTTAAAACCTACGGTATGTACACAAGTTTATACAATGGGATGAGTAAGCGTCGTGACTAATTTTTTTGACAGGATTAACAGGATGTGCAGGATGGATAGGGGCCGAGAGGGGTTGTTTTTTTACAGGATTAACAAGATGAGTAGGATTAAACCCCTCTCCATCCTGCTTATCCTGTTAATCCTGTCAAAAAAATATTGCTCGACGGGCAAGAAAACTTGTGTACATACCATAGGTTTTCGAAAACCTACGAGGTTTAGAGCAAAAAAAATGCGACACGGCCTTGCGCCGTGCCGCATTCAATGCACACGAATGTTCTCTACAGTATGTTGAAAAAACCTCCCTCCGAGGTCAATAGTCTCTTCTTACCTGATAGCTCCCAGTCAACGTGTGTGTCACGCCAAGTTGGTCCACAAACGTTCCGTCGAATGTGCCGATGATAGGATCGCCCACCGCTACACCTGGCTCGACTACCTCGATGCTCACACCGCTCGCGCCGGAATTCCAGGTCAAGGTGTTCACATAAAGATTGGTGAGCGAGAAGGTGCCCGCTTGGCCGTCGTTTGCAAATTCTATCGAGATGCCTACATCTTGTTGGGCGGTGCTGTAGCCGTTCAGGAAGGTACGCATACCACCGTTGTCCTTTATGCCACCCACAGGCACTGCAATCACAAAATCATTGTAGTCGAGGCTGAACTTGATGAATTCGTAGAGCGAATCGCAAACCGCGAGGTCGCCAACGGCCAATGCATTGGGGGGCACGGCAATGGTATCGGGTGGGCTTTGCCTTTGGTTTTGCAAGTCAAAACCGATGAGAATGCCTGTTCCTGCGCTTGTATCGCAGCGCAATTTGCTGATTTTAAAAGTACCATCTGTGGCCGTGAAGCCTATCCATTTGAAATTGCCCAAAAGCACCTGTGCATAACCATTTTTGATCGGTGCGCCGGTACAGTCGAGTAAGCGGCCCGTAACTTCAACGGTCTGTGTTCCGCTGCCGGGAACAAGGATGTCTGGGGCGGCAGTTGCTACGTCGAATGGCCCCACGCTTTCCGAATAAAGCACTTCTCCACAAGCATTTAATACTTCAAGTACAAAGGTTTCGCCCATAGGCACTCCGCCTTTGTAAGAGCCGTTGGCGTTGGTAAGTGCATATCCTTTGGTTGAATCAGAAATCATGGTGAGGCGTACCACAGCGCCGTTAAATGGGTGTTGGTCGTCCACCAAGAACACTTTCCCTTTCAATTCTACCAGATTGAAAGCCGTGCTAAAACTCCAGAAAGTAAAGTGCTTTACGCGGCCAACATATTCATTGCCAACACGTTGGGCCTTGCCTTCTTCTATCCACCGGGCTTTTGACACATCATAGTGCCAAAGTGTAATCTCGGAAGGCGCGCTTGCAAATTGACCAGCAGCGATGGGCAAATGAATCTCCACTTCGCTGCCTTGACCGATGCGCAGTTCCTGCCCAGATTGGCCTTGGAGTTCTACGCCGACCATACCGTAATTGCCAAGGGTTTGTTGGTCGCCTGCGAGGTTGATGCCGCGCAAATCGCCGGGCATACTCAGCGCAAAATCGGGCGAAGACTGGTCGAGCCGACGCGCGAAAATACGCACGGTGCCCTTATAATCATTACGGCGTTCATCCACGAAAGCGCCCGCCGGGAATACTAGCCTTGCGCCGCCGGGCAACTGAATAGTGCCTCCCGATGCGCCATTCACGGTGCCAATCTGTTCTTTGCGAAGCAACTGGATCGTGACGGTTTGCAAAGCATCGCCTTCAACATAGTAGGCGCGGCTGAACTCAAAGTAGCCAATTTTGGTGACCATCAATTTGGCGTCGTCGGAGGGAACGCGCATGGGATGAAGGCGGAAGACACCATTTTCGTCGGTGGTGACGAGTTCGCCTTCCACGCGGACTTGCGCCCCGCCAATGGCTTGGCCGTCTTCGTCCATGACCCGGCCAGCAAAGGCGGCATTGACAGATGGGCTGCTAGAAAAAAATCCGTCTTTGTTGCAGGCCACAAAGACACTGACGAGTAATGCAAAAGGCAGTAAGAATTTCAAATTATGCATGAAATACAGTATT
>JACMMM010000225.1 GCA_014379065.1 Saprospiraceae bacterium | reverse complement strand
GCGGCCACGGCTGTCAAAGTTCAATATCATGAAGGATGGCTTGGGTCATGGGAAAGTAGTCTGGGAATAATTCCCTTGCAGACAGATTCATTCATAAAGTATTAAACACCAATTTTTGATGAAAAATATCTATCTTTTACTCGCCATGGCCACTCGCCCGCACCAAATGCAAAGACGAGTAAAAACGAAGCTGGGCATTATATCACTGTTCTTTGCTGGTATGATTAATATGCCTGCAGCTTACGCCCAAAACAATTGCGACACCCTTGTCGCGAAAGATGGGCGACGAATCGCTGTAGAGGTAATTCGTTCCAGCAGCAAGGGTTTGCTGTACACAAAATGCAGCGAAACCACTGGGCAACAGTATTTTATGTCTCAGGAAAAAATACTGGAGCTGCGGAAAGCAGGAGCCGTTGCGCCCGTCAAAACAGCCACTCCCCCACCCGCTTTACCTTCAGTAGAAAAAGAGGTTCGCTTTAAGGAAGAAACTGACCTCAGCAAGCCTAAAACCATTGTTTGGGCAGGGCTCACGCTAGGTTCGGCCTCCATTGACTTTGAGGCGAATGGACGTGGCTATTTTCAGTTTGGGGCGGAAATAGGTTTTAAGGATTCTCCTTTGCGTTTAGGCGTCCTTTTGCACCCCATATTCTCAAGGAACGATGGTTACGAATCTTATGAGCAAAAAGGTGCTAGGGGGGAAATTGGCCTAGTATTAAAAAGTTTCACAAAAGGTCGATTGACGGGCAATGTTAGTAAGGCTTATTGGGGTATTGATCTGCGTACTGGGCGACAGGCATACACTTATTCCGGCAACAATTTCCCGACTCAACTAGACACGGATGTAAAGTATACCTGGACAACGGTGATGCCGCGCATTGGATTCCAATTTCACTACAAAATGCTTGCCTTTGACCTCGCGTTGCCCATTGGCTACCAATTCTATCGTTACTACAATACATCGGGGAATGTCAATACCGAATACACTGGAGGAAATATAGCGTTGCAGCCGTCTTTCTCCCTTGGGTTGAGGTTTTGAGATCCTTATGAAAAGAGCCACATCTGCTTGGCTATCAACCCATTGCAGATCATTATACAGTCTAAAGATTACATTATCTAATTATGAACCCAATTCGACTTTCCCAGCGCCCGCTCGCCCTCTTTCTCGCTTGCTTGGTGGCACTGAGTTCGCTCAGCTGTTACAGCCGCAATCGTATGCAGAGCTCCCGGCTTCCAAAAATCCAAAATATACAAGGGCTGGAATTCCTTCTGATAGATGCCAGTGCGCCCATCAGCAACGTGTGGCTGCTCTCCCGCCCCAAGTTTGAACAAAATGCGCTCTCTGCACGGCTTGACCGCGCTACCGAAGCTTTTGGCCAGCGAATCGCTTCCATCCGCACCAATGGCGACCGTAAGGCGAGCAAAGATCTTGTGCTTATTTACATCACTCCCAAGACCGCTATGGCGCTCGCCGATACCCTGACCACGCGCCTGGATTATAAAGAAATCACCAGAATTGAGGTGTTTGAACCTGATGCGGGCAAAGTCGTTGGGACGATTCTGCTCGGGTTGGGCGGTTGCGCGGCGCTTTCTCTAATTGCTTTGATTATTGCTTGTAACTGCCCGCACGTCTACACCGAAGCACCCGACGGCACTCGGCAACTCGAGGGTTCGCTTTATAGCGGCGCGGTTTACCTGAAACTCGAACGCAGTGACTATTTGCCCTTAGAACACTTACAACCCATTGACAATCATTATAAAATATGGCTTGTCAACCAAGAAGCGCAACGCCAGCACACCAATCTTGCCGCCCTTGAGGTGATAGACCATGCGCCTGGGCTGCAACCTATTTTTGACAAATACGGCACGCTTCACACCCTTCAAGCACCTCAAGCACCCTTCGATGCGACCAATGTTTCAGGTAAAAATGTGTTGAACGAGGTCATTGCCCAAGACCTAAATACCTTCCTCGGAGACCTCAACAACCCCAGCGCCGATGCGGTAGAGAAACTAACCCTCAGCTTTGCAAAACCCGCAGGCGCCAAAAAGGCCAAGCTCTTGCTCCGGGCCAAGACCGACCAATGGGTAGACTACGTTTACTATGAATTCCAAAACGCACTTGGCCAATATGCCGATGAGGTCAACCGGAAATACAGCCAAAAATCTGCCGCTGAAAACCAGGCCTGGATAGAGGATCAAAAACTCCCCATTGCTGTGTGGCTCGAAACTTCGCCGGGCCATTGGATAAAAACAGACCATTTCGCGCTGGCGGGAGGCTCCGCTTTCCGTGAGGATGTCTTGCCGCTCGATCTGTCGAAAATAGCGGGGGATGTGGTGCGCGTTCGACTCGAATTTGGCTTCCATTTTTGGGAAATAGACCGCACAGCACTCGATTTCTCGGAAGATCAATCGGTGCTGCAAACCACCCTGCGCCCACTTTCTGCCCAAGATGATGAGGGCCAGGATGTCACCGCAAGCCTCACGGACGACGATGGCTTCTATTACCATCAGCCGAACCTTGGCGACGAAGCAAGCCTGCAGTTTGAAGTGCCGCCCCTCCAGCCCGGCCTTGAACGCAGCCTGGTGCTCCGTGCCAAAGGGTATTACGAAGTGCTCCATCAAAACGCCCCCGGGCGGCCCAGCCTCTTCAAATTGAACGCCTGGAAAAAAGAAAATGCACTGCCCCGACTTTCTATGGAACGCTGGCGCAGCGCACAGGGCTTATCCATACAATCACGTTAATTTAAATGCGAAATACTAATATTACTGGTTTCCGATTCCGGCTTTTTGAACTGCGTATGTTTGGACAGTTGGTGCGGACGGCCTTTTCCGTTTACCCCAAAAAAGGGGATGCCTTGCGAGCCTTGAAGAGGCATATCCATACACATCTGGAATTCAAAGAAACCGTCAGCCTGAACAAGGCCGTCCGGGTGGGTGAGCGTTATTATATGCAAATGAGTTTGCCAGGTTTTGGCACAAATAGCCTCAATGTATTGGCCATCAATGAATTGAACCGTCATGTCCCCATTCCGGGACATCCGCCGGGCCTGAACACCCTCCTGCTGGCCATTACCAAAAAATGCTCGCTCCAATGCGCCCATTGCTTTGA
This sequence comes from Saprospiraceae bacterium, assembly GCA_014379065.1. Classification (GTDB taxonomy): domain Bacteria; phylum Bacteroidota; class Bacteroidia; order Chitinophagales; family Saprospiraceae; genus M3007. Next base: position 3,071 of record JACMMM010000225.1, on the reverse strand, counting down.
GTGGGACAACCTCAACCAACGCGAGCAACTTTCAGCCGAAGATGTTCTGAACATCATCCGCAAATTCCAGTCTGATGGAGTAGCCAACATTGAGCTCAGCGGGGGCGAGCCACTTAACCGGTACGCCGATTTGCTTCAGATCGTACGCGAAAGCGATACAAACAGTACTGATTTTTGGCTGGTCACTTCCGGTTATCGCCTGACGGCGGAACGCGCAATGGAATTGAAGGGCGCGGGCCTCGCAGGGGTTTGCGTTAGCCTCGATCATTGGGATGCCGCAAGTCACGATGCATTCCGGGGCATGGAAGGCAGTTTTGACTGGGCCATGCAGGCCGCGAAAAATGCCAAAGCCGCCGGGATGGTGGTCAGTTTTGGGCTTACCGCCTTGCGCGATTTTTGCACCGAGGAGCATTTGATGCGCTATGCACAGTTGGCGCATGCGCAAGGGGCGCATTTCATTCGGATTTTGGAGCCTCGTGCCGTTGGACATTTTGCAGGAAAAGAAGTCGAGTTGGGTAGACTCGAAATGGGTGTATTAGAGGCGTTTATGAAAACATTACAGACCGAAAGGGCGTACTGGAATTTTCCAATTGTGGAGTATTATGCCGCCTACCAACGCCGGGCAGGATGCTCCGGGGCAGGCCAGCGATTCCTGTATGTGGATACGGATGGCGATATGCACGCTTGCCCCTTCTGCCAAAATAAGTGCGGCAACGTGCTCTGCGATGGCATCGAAACCGGACGCCAGCGCATGGAGCAGGCGAGCGGCTGTCATGCGTATTCGATGTCTTAAAAGCTTTTGGCCCGAGCGTTTTTTTGACATGCAATAAAAACAAATTTTTTCCTCACCATTATTCAATTGTATGGGTGCAACAGCTGTCTGCACCTTTGTCCCATCCCCCGAGCCGGATGAGCTCCAATGTCCAATGTCCAGCATCCAAAATCTAAAAATATGACAGCCACATTTTCAGATGCCACCGTCGAACGCTTGATTCGGATCAGCAAGGAAAAACCCTTGTTGCCGGAGATTTTCGTCCCCTGGCATGAGCAAATTCGGGAAGAAGACCGGTTTATGCCCGAACACCTCATATCCTTGCAAGGCCACCCGCTCTGGGACACCCTCTCACCCGCACAACAACGCGAATTGGGCCGCCATGAGGTCGTTCAGGTGATGTATTCCTACGCTTGGTCGGAGGGTCTGGCCTGCCTTTTTTTCAACCGCCATTTATTGACTCTTTCGCCCGAATCGGTAGAGTACCGGTTCTTGCTGCGCGAATTGATCGAAGAATTTCGACACCAGGAAATGTTTAGCGCGGTCGTCACAAAACTGGAAGGGAAACCCGTCACGCCCGATTTTTGGCACCGCTTCTGGGGAAAATGGTCGGTAAAAAATATGCCGGCCGACTGTATTTTCATGTCCGTTTTGAGCGTGGAGTTGATGACCGACGTGTACGGCAAGCACATCCGGCGCGATGAACGGGTGTCCATCATCCTGCGCAAGGTGTCGGAATTGCACAACATCGAAGAGGGGCGGCACATTTTTTACACCAAACTGTGGCTCGAAAGATTCACCAGCAAAGCAGGGTTTTTTCGCCGCTCTTGGTACAGTATAATCGTGCTGCTCAATCTCTATTTCATGTGTACTTTGTATGTAAAAGCCGAAATTTTTGGTCGAATAGGAGTGCAAAACCCTGAACGATATGCCCAGGCGGCCTCTCAAAATTTGAAACAAAAATTGGGTGCGAACTGTCTGGAAGATGCCGTTGAGTTTGTACAGGGATTTCAGGGGTTCAACTGGCTCACACGCCCACTTTGGCGGTGGGTTATGAAAGTCAAGGTATTATGAAAAGAGCAAAAATCGCTGAACTGTCCGTCTACCTCCCCGAAAGGGTGGTGAGCAACCGCGAAATAGAGGAGCGTATCAATACGCGTGGACAAATCCTACCACCCAATACGCTCCAGCGCTTGTTCGGGATTCAAGAGCGCCGCTTTGCCGCAAGCGGGCAGCAGGTCTCCGATTTAGCCGCTGCGGCTGCCCTGCCGATTGTGGAAAAGGTCGGCGCGGCCAACATTGAGTTCCTGATTTTCGCTGCGGCCTGTGCTGATCTGATAGAACCTGCCACTTGCAACATTGTCCAACACAAACTCGGGCTTCAATGCCCAGCCATGGACATCAAAAATGCCTGCAATAGTTTTACAAGTGCCTTGATGACCGCCAGCAGCCTCATCAGTGCGGGGATGTGCAGCAATGTGCTGGTGGTGAACGGAGAGAAATTGAGCGATGCCATCCGTTTTGAATTTGAAGACGAAAGCCAACTCCTCCGACACCTTGCAGCCCTGAGCCTTGGCGATGCGGGCGCCGCAGCCTTGGTGACCAAATCGGATGACGAAAGCGGTATTTGCTTTCAAAAGTTTATAACCAGGGGGGAACATTGGGACTTGTGCACCATCAAAGGCGGTGGTTCCATGTATCCGCACGATGTAAGCAAGCACTATTTTGAAGGGCAAACTACTGACCTCAAAGCAGTTTTGGCCGAAATTTCCAAAACCTTTTTTCGCCAATGTCTGGCCGAATCTGACTGGGAAGTCGGTGAAATACAGCATTTTTTTACCCATCAGGTTTCTATCGGTACCACGCGTCTGATTGCACAATTGACGAATGTTGACCCATTCAAGATCGAAGAGGTTTTTGCGCATTGCGGCAACACTGCCGCCGCGTCCATTCCCTTGGCCATGCACCAGCGGCTGAGCCGGGGCGAAATTCAGAAAGGCGACAAAATTGCCTGGGTGGGCCTGGCGGCGGGAGTGAGCGCGTCGGTGCAGCTGATGATTTGGTGATTGGTGGATTGGTGACTGGTTAACTGGTGATTGGGACATGCCCGAAAATTAGCGTACGTTTTGGGCAGCTCCCTCTCGTTAGTTTTCAAATAAAACCGCGTAGCGGTGGCATTTTGGTAGCCCAATAGGGCGTTGAGGATAAGAACCGCGTAGCGGTGACATTATATTGCCGCAATAATGCCAAAGCCTTCTAAAATCAACATATTACTAAAGTGAATCTCTTACAACTTCTC
>JACMMM010000224.1 GCA_014379065.1 Saprospiraceae bacterium | reverse complement strand
TGGAATGGGGCCTCGTACCGTTTTGGAGCAAAGACGGCAAAAACACGGGCAAGCTGATCAATGCCAGAGCGGAGGGTATCACTGAAAGACCCATGTTCCGCGAACCCATAAAATCCAGACGCTGCCTTGTGCCAGCAGATAGCTTTTATGAATGGCACAAAACTGATGAGGGTAAAGAGCCCTATCGTATTACAATGAAAAATGGGGAAATGATTTACATGGCGGGTATTTGGGAAAAATGGAGACATGAAGGCACAATCAAGCGCACATTTTCAATCATTACGACGGCACCAAACAGTGAAATGTCGACCTTGCATGACCGCATGCCAGTTATTCTGGACACTGCCGAGGCGCAACAACTTTGGTTGTCTGATCTGCCATTGAGCGATATACTTTCCTTGTTACACGCTCCCGCAGATGGAACGCTTTCCATGTACCGTATCTCGACAAAGGTGAACAAGCCTGGGAATAATGGAGAAGATTTGCACGATCCGGTGCCGGATACGACTGCGCAGGTTTAAAAATAGCAAAGAATGCCGGCCAATTTGCGTGCATCAATGAAATCTGAAGCAATGCAAGGAGCCAATTAACTAGGGCTGTAAAAAAAGTGGCTGCCTCATTTGGATAATGAGGCAGCCACATCAGTAAAAACATTACAAGTGATTACTTGTACAACTGTTCCAGTTTTGTGTCGATGGTTTTTGCCATTTCAGTATGCTTGCGCACGCCTGCGGCTGCTTTCTGGCTCCACATCTTTATATCTGTGTCGTTGGTGCGCGCCATGCATTTTTCCAACTGGTCGAGCATTTTCTGGTGATGGTCAAGTTGATCGTCCATGTATTTCGTATCGTACTCCTTGCCTTTCTTCCACTTGGCCATGTCCTGTAATTTACTAGTGTAGTCGTTAGACATTGAGTTCGGCACAGTGTAGCCTTTTTTGGCGGCAAGCGCGCGGGTTTCCTCCATTATTGTTTTGTGTTCCATCATCATCATGGTAGCAAATTCTTTGACGGATGCGTTGGTTGACATAGAATTAGCCTGTTCTGCGGCGGCCAATTCGAAGTAATCGCTGCTGACAGCATTGACCAGAAGTTCGGCATCTTCTTCAGAACGATTGGTTTCGGTTTTTACTTCATTGGCCTTGTCGGCTACTTTTTCACTGTCTTTGGGCTTGTTGTCGTCGCAACTTGACAATGTAAAACATGCCAGCGCGATAAAAAGGAACAAACTTTTGTTGGTTTCCATGATTGAAAAATTTTAAAATAGATTTATGAAAATAATTTGTTAGAACTCTATGTTGTAAAATTGACGGCGATGTCCTGTCAGGAGTTTACAATTTCACCGCCATTGGGGTGAAGCACTTGCCCAGTGATATAGGAAGCCTCATCACTGGCTAAAAAAACGTAACAAGGGGCTACTTCATTAGGTTGGCCGGGCCGACCAAGTGGCGTGTCGGAGCCAAATTTTTCCACTTTTTCTGGTTCAAAACTGGCTACAATGAGCGGAGTCCAGATAGGCCCCGGCGCAACGGCATTGACTCGTATGCCGCGTTTAGCCAGCGATGCCGATAGAGAGCGCGTGAACGATACGATGGCGCCCTTGGTAGCTGCGTAATCCATCAGTCCGGCGCTGCCGCGATATGCGGTGACCGAGCTTGTGTTGATAATGCTTGATCCTTTTTTCAAATGAGGGGAGGCAAAACGGGATAAATAGACCTGACTGAAAAAATTGGTTGCAAATGTTCTTTGCAGTTGATCGGCTGAAATGTCTTCGATATTTTCCTGAGGGTACTGAATGGCTGCATTGTTGACCAAAATATCAAGTCGTCCGAAGTTGTCAATGGTGGTCGCTACAATTTGTCGGCAATGTTCCTCAATGCTTATGTCTCCGGGAATAATGAGGCATTTCTGCCCCATTTCCACCACAATCTGTCGCGTTTTCTCCGCATCTTTTGTTTCGTCTAAGTAACTGATAACCACATCGGCACCCTCCTTTGCAAAAGCAACCGTCACCGCCCTGCCTATTCCGCTATCGCCCCCTGTTACGATCGCTACTTTCCCCTTGAGTCGCCCCGAACCTGCCGCTTGCCCCATAAATTCCGGCAGTGGGTTCATTTTATATTCCATGCCTGGCTGACGGCTTTGGCTCTGCGCGGGATTTATGGGCTTTTCCTTCTTTCCTTTTTGCATTCGGCGAAGTTTTTTGTTATCCTCTAAAAAACCTATGCCACGAAGTACGGGGCTGCACTTTTTGGCAGCCAACGCCGCTTTTCCGCTCACTCGCATTTTGCCAAACAAAAAGCCCTCGTAAGTGATTAACTTACAAGGGCAGTGCATCCAATGGAATGGTTTCAACAAAAAAACTGATCAGGTCAAAGCCTCGTTCTGTGAGTGAATTTGATCAATTAATCACTATTAATTTTTTCACAACCGAATTTTGTCCCGCTGTAATGGTTATAAAGTAATTTCCCGATGGTAGCCCATTGACATCCATTTGTTGCTTGTGATTTCCAACGCTCAAGTTCTGGTCCATTAGATGCAATACTTCCCTTCCGAAAATGTCGCTAAATACGGCTCTTACTCTTACAGATTGGGTTAAAGTAAGGGACAGTGTGAACTGATTTTTTACCGGGTTTGGAAATAGATTAACAGCGGTCAGAATCAGGTTGTTTTCCGCAACATCTGATGCTTCATCGGGTGTAAGCACCAAGATAAACTTATTGCCCTCATCGGAACTGATATAAACTTTACCATTATTATCAATCGCTATGCCCACAGGTCTGCCCCAGAAAATACGGTTAATAGTATCCGTAATAAAGCCCGAGCAAAAATCTGCAACGTAATCTACAGTTGTATCCTGCCCAGATGATAAGTGACCATAAATGACCTTATACCCTCGAAAATCATTCGGATCGGTTGTGTTCCACGATCCTCTCAGGGCGGACAAGAATCCATGCTGCAAAGTAGTGCCAAAATGCTCATTCAGGAATGCAAGCGCCATTGGAGCCGAGTGTGCCCGTATCAAAGCTGCTGGATGCACAAGGGTTTCAACCTTAGCGGAATCCACAGCAGTAATTGGTAGAAGCGCTTGGTAACCAGCGCTTGCAAAGTTAAACCACACGCCTCCACCGTAGACAAAAGGATGTCCATAAAAGCCGTTCTCACGCACAATATCTATCCATTCTGGAGGTATTTCATTTCCCTGTAGGTCGCTACCATTATTATTAGCCCACAGGCGGTTTGTGACAGGATGCATTGCCATACCCACTGCATTTCTTACGCCCGTTGCGAATACGCTGCGATTGGATCCATCCTCATTATATTCTTCAATAATGGCGCGGGCGGTTTCCCTGCACACATTACAAGAGGAGCCCACTGAAACATAAACTTTCTGGTTGATAGAATCGAAAACAAGGGTTCGTGTAACGTGCCCCCCCGTTTGATTGTTACCAATATTATTAATGAAAATAGTTTTAGTTTCATAAAATCCATCCGCGTTCAAATCTGTACATTTCCATATTCTGGTAGTCTCTGTTACATACATTGCCCCTTTAAAGAACTTAACATCATGATTATTGGAGAACCCAGTGGCAGCCTCCCTAATGGTATCCGCTACGCCATCCATGTTAGCATCCGGCAAAGCAAATACCTTTCCCGCATTCATATCAGATACATGTAATATACCCGAAGGGCTGAATGCCATGAACCTGGGTTTATTCAGTCCACCAGCGTGATAAACTGATACCGTGTAGTTTGTAGGGATATTGAGTATTCTTCCTGCCGGAAAAGCACTAATATACTTTGAAGGAACAATAACCGACACGGAATGTACACCAATATCAGACACTGGCGTCAGCGCCGCAGACTGTGAGAAAACAGATCCCGTAAAAAGGATGAACAGAGCGTATAGATATTTTTTCATGAATATAAATTTGAACCTTAAACACAAAGATCCAAAAATAGTTAACGAACCTTCGTTCACCCGAAGTGAACCTTGCACCCTCTTTCGTGCAGATGCAGGGTATCTGCCAGATAAATCCTCCTTACTTTAGAGGGAACAAAGAAAAAGCCCTCGCAAGTGATTAACTTACAAGGGCTTATGCAAAATGCTTTGTAGTCCGTACGGGAATCGAACCCGTGTTTCATCCGTGAAAGGGACGTGTCCTAACCCCTAGACGAACGGACCTTCTTTCAAAAGCGGGGCAAAGATAGGCCCGTTCGTTTTTGATTTCCAAACCGGATTGAAAATTTTCCATAAAAAGTTCTTCGGCTTGGGAGAAGGGCCTCGTTTACTCTACAAATTTTATCCTGTATTCCAAGTACGGTTCATCTCCTACCTTGGTTATTTCAATGGTGTACTTGCCTGGGTCTAATTGTTTGTACGTCACGCCCGTCCCACACCAATTTCCAGTCCAAGCCCAAAAATCTTCACCATTTTTTTTGCCCTTCAGTCCGGCAGAGGGCAATCCATCCCCCACCTCAAAATAATCAAAGGCGAGGTAGCCCGTCGTTGCGCTGGCCGCGATTAAACCAATTTCTTGCACGTTTGTTTGGTCGAATTCCATGCGGGCATCTTCAATATTCGAGTCTAGGGAGTTTTGGAAGCGCACCAGAACTTGATCCTGCTTGCAAGAGCCTAAAGTGAATAAGATTGCAAGGGCAAAAGCAGCTAAAAGTATTTTTTTCATGTAGTAAAAAATTTAGTTCACTGCCAAGACTGCCTGTTGACGGAATTTGGTTGGCCGATTTAGAAACGATAACGTTCCAGTAACTTTTTAGCTTTTTTCTGAACATCCGGGTCAACCACCAACTCTGGGGCGTGATGGGGCTTTTTTCGAGCGTCCAAGACGAGCGGTCCCTGGCAACCCCAGTGCTTGTTTTCTGTGAACGCGCGAACACCATGTACATCATGGCTTGGGTTGGCGCGGGTAAAGGCAACCCAAACAAAATTATTTAGCGTGGCTGCGGTGAATTGGCTGTCGTCTACCAACAGAATAAGCGGAATGTGTTGCAAATCAAATCTTTCGAGCCATTGGCAGAGTTCAACCACTTGCTCACGCGCAGTCTTTTCGACTTCAAACTTTGGCGCTTTAACCGCCAAAATACCCGGATAGCAAAAATGGGGTTCGCCAAAACCTGGGGGAAGCGAGAAATTGTCAGGCAATGTTGCTTTCAGCGTTCGGCGGCGATCTCCCCGGCAGGCCGCAATGAGTTTTGAGCCAGCGTTCCAGCCCGAGCCGGAGTAATCAAGGGTGTCAATCGTGGTCTTGGTTTGAAAATGCAAGTCACGCGTAAAATCCACCCGTTCCAGAAAGTGTTGAAAGAAATGGGCAATGTCGTGGGTATCCAGATTCGGATCGTCGTCGCTGGCGGCGATGAACAGGAATTTGGCAAGGGAAGTCTGTCCAGAGCCGATGATTCGATTGGCAATGGTCAGAATTTCCTCTGGTACCCGCTCACGGAATGGCATATACCGCTCGTGACCAATGGCGAGCAACAAGGGGTGAACGCCCGAAGCATCCACCGCATGAATTTCTTTCAGACCCGGAAACTCCTGCGAGGCAAGCGGCGCCACCAGCTCATGTATCAGCCAGCCAAAACTGCTGTCTTCCATGGGAGGGCGTCCCACCACGCTGAAATGCCATAGCGGGTCTTTCCGATGCCACACCTTGTGGACTTTCATCACGGGAAAATCATGTGTGAGCGAGTAATAACCCAAATGGTCGCCAAAGGGGCCTTCTGGCTTTTTTACGTTTTTCAGGATTTCGCCCGTGATGACAAAATCAGCATCGCTGCTCAGGAAATGCCTATCGCGGTAAGTGTAGCGAAATCTCCGTCCAGCCAGCATTCCGGCAAAAGTCAGTTCGCTCAGCCCCTCCGGCAAGGGCATGATGGCCGAAAAAGCATGGCTGGGCGGGCCACCCACAAAAATGCTGCTCAGGAAAGGTTTCTCAAGTTGATTGTACTTGGTATGATGTACCCCGATGCCCCGGTGAAGTTGGTAATGAAGCCCAATCTCTTCATTTTCAATATATTCATTTCCAGAGATTTGGATGCGGTACATGCCCAGATTTGCGCCCATAGGGCCGGGCTTGTCGGGATCTTCGGTGTAGACCTGCGGCATGGTGATAAAAGCCCCGCCATCCATCGGCCAGCTCTTGATCTGGGGGAGTTTATCTATGGTCGTTTCGCCCCAGGTAACGGGAGAGCCGAACCAATTTTTCATGGGCAAAGCGGACAAAGCCGTAAACGGTGCACTAAGGTAACGACCGGGGTTTTTCAAGAAATTCGTCGGATCTTTTTTCAGTTCGATCACGCGCCTCACCCGTTCGAGGGTATGGCGAAAAAGAAACGCCGTGCGCTCAAAAGTGCCGTAAATATTGCTGACGGCCTGAAAAGGGCTTCCCTTCACGCGTTCAAAAAACAGCGCAGGCCCTTGTTGTTCAAAGACTTGGCGGTGGATTTCGGCTATCTCTAAATCCGGGTCTACTTCTTCCTGGATTCTTAACAGCATTCTGTGGCGCTCAAGGTCGCGCACGGCATCACGTAGAGAGGAGTATGGCATGTTTTTTAAATATCCAATATCCAACAAGGAATTTCCAAGGGAATATCCAATATCCAACAAGGAATTTCCAATGTCCAAGTGGGCGTTGGGCTTAACAAAGCACTAAACAAAAAGATTTTGGACAACGACAAATATCAGGCTCGAAGCCTTCCTTGGACATTGGAAATTCCTTGTTGGATATTGGATATTCCCTTGGATATTTCTTAGCGCATCGGCGGCTGCCTGCGCTTGCTGCCGGGGCGGAATCCTTTGCCACCCATCATGGCCATCATGCTGGGATTCATGGCCTGGCCGGCTTGTTTGAGTTGTTTTTCGACTTCTTTGATCTGCTCTTTGAGCATTCCCTCGGTCACGTTGAGTTTTTTCAATTCTGAAAAGTGATTCTGCGCGGCTTTGATGTTGTTTTTACCGGCGGCAATCATTACCAACTGGAGCATGGCGGCCCCGCGTTCATTGTCGGAAGGAAGGCCCGAATCGAGTGATTTTTTGATCCACATTTCGGCGGTGTTGAAGTCACGCTTTTGCATGAAGAGGGCGCCTTGGGTCATGTAATACACGCCTTTGTAGCCCATGAGGAGGATTTTGGGAAAAAAGGTGAGTTTGAGCCGTGCCTCAGCCTCGACTAATTTCTGTTTCGACAAAAGTTGGTTGGTGGAAAGGATAGTGCCGAGCATGAGATAGCCCGTTAGCAAAAGTATCCCGACCAGCAGAAACGGAAAGCCGTACCAAAAACCGTAGGCGCTCCACAAGGCAATGCCGCCCAGTATACCGGCCACAATCAGGGCAAAACGCAGATAGATGTTGATGACAGACATGAATGATATGGGTTTGAAAAATCGGGGGCGAAGGTACGCGGTTTAATCAATCCAGCAGCCCCGACCAACAAATACTGTAAACACCCCTCCTTATGTTTTATTGAAAAATATTTTTTTTCTACAACTCAATATCACGATAAAATTCTGCCAGCCTACTTTCCTTTACGCGCCTATTCAACCCATACACATGCGTCCATTTATCTACCTGCTCTTACTTACTGCGGCCTGCTCACCCAAGACATCGCCGCCCCTTGCTGTACCTAAACCAGCGATCCAAACAAACGATTCCATCACCACCCTTATGCGCAACGCCATCGCTTACCCTGGCTACTTCCCATTTTGGTGGGAGGAAAAAACGGGCAAGATTTGGCTCGAAATCAGTCACTTCGATACGGAATTCCTGTACGTGAACTCCCTGCCCGCTGGAGTCGGCTCCAATGACATCGGTCTCGACCGAGGGCAAATCGGCAGTTCGCGAGTCGTCAAGTTTATACGCAGTGGCAACAAAATCTTGCTCATACAGCCCAATCTTACTTACCGCGCCAGCAGCTCCAATACGCTGGAGCGCCGCTCTGTAGAAGAAGCCTTTGCACAGTCCGTGCTCTGGGGATTCTCGGTAGCAGCCAAGGAGAATGGCCGTTATCTGGTAGATTTTACGCCGTTTTTGATGCAAGATGCTCATGATGTAAGCGGTGCTCTTGCGCGAGCCAACCAAGGGATCTACTCCGTAGACATAAGCCGCTCGGCCGTGTTTTTGGAACGCAGCAGAAATTTTCCCAAAAATGCCGAATGGGAAGCAATTCTGACGTTTACGGGTAAGCCTACCGGTGATTTCATCCGTTCCGTTACACCCACTCCTTCCGCTGTGACGGTACGGCAGCACCATTCGTTCATCGAATTGCCCGACAAAGGGTACAAACCACGGCTATTCGATCCACGAAGTGGTTATTTCGAGACCACTTGGAATGATTATTCTGTGCCCATTGGTGAACCTATTGCACAGCGTTATATCGTGCGTCACCGACTGGAGAAGAAAGACCCAACCGCTGCTATCAGCGATCCTGTGGAGCCGATTGTTTACTACATAGATCCTGGGGCTCCTGAGCCTGTCAAATCTGCCTTGTTCGATGGCGCGCGTTGGTGGAATGAAGCATTTGAATATGCCGGATATCGCAATGCGTTTATTGTCAAAGAATTACCCGCAGATGCCGATCCGATGGATGTGCGTTACAACCTCGTACAATGGGTACACCGATCCACACGTGGATGGAGTTATGGTAACGCCGTTAGCGACCCACGCACGGGCGAAATCATCAAAGGACATGTTTCACTCGGTTCACTACGCGTTCGACAGGATTATCTTATTGCACAAGGCTTGCGCGCTCCATTCGACGGCGTACAATCCACGGACTCTGTGTCTGAACAAATGGCGCTGGCCCGCCTCCGCCAACTGTCAGCGCACGAGATTGGACACACACTGGGACTGGCACACAATTTTGCGGCAAGCGCAAATGGTCGCGCGTCGGTGATGGATTATCCGCACCCGTATATCACGCTTACAGAGACTGGCGAGCTTGATTTTTCAAAAGCTTACGACAACAAAATCGGCGCATGGGACAAACGCGCCATTTTATATGGATATCAGGATTTCCCAACAGGGTTTGATGAGGCAGCCGAACTAGACAAGATTTTAGCGGGAAATAAACGCCTCGGGCTAGACCATATATCCGACGAAGGCGCACGCCCATCGAACAGCGCAAACCCAATCGCTCACCTTTGGGATAATGGCCCCAATGCCACGGACGAACTACAACGCTTGTTGGCTGTCCGTACTTACGCTTTGCAGCGGTTCGGTGAACGGAGTATACCTAAAGGCCGGGAAATGGCTGATCTGGAACGGGTATTGGTGCCGCTCTACTTGGCCCACCGTTACCAAACCGAAGCCGTGGCTAAATCCATCGGCGGTGTGCAATATTCCTATGCGGTGCGTGGCGATGGTCAGCCCACCAACCAGCCAGTGGCTGAGGCCGACCAACAGCGGGCTTTCGATGCATTATTGCAAACCCTGCAATCAGATTTCTTGGCCTTACCAGCGTCTGTTATAAACTTAATTCCGCCACAGCCCATTGGTTTTGAACGCGATCGTGAAGTATTTAAAAGCAATACAGGCGGCTTTTTTGATCCATTGGCTGCTTCGGCCAGCAGTGCGGGCTTGACCCTGGATATGCTGATGATGCCAGAACGCCTCAATCGGCTCTCCGAGCAACAGGCGCGGGGAGTGCTCCGTTCGTTTACGCTCCCTTCTATGCTGCGTCAATTGAGGGGGAGCCTGTTCGCAGAGAAAGTCGCTGCGACGCCTATGCAGGCTGAAATTCGTCGTCTGGTCCAACAACTTTACCTCAATCGCTTGCTTTCTTTGGCTGTATCTGAATCCACAACGGGCACTGTAAAGGGCTATATTTTACTGGAAATCAACGCCTTGGAAAAAGAATCCAATCAAAGATTTGCCGTATCTACAAATATGGACGAACAAGCCAACCTCGCTTATCTGCTCAATCAAATACACCAGTTTCGGGAAAAACCAGATGCATTCAAGCTATTACCTGCCCTTGGGTTGCCACCCGGGCAGCCGATTGGATGTGGAGAGGAGTAGTTAAAAGGGCTCTGGCGGGGCAGTTAAAATTGTACTGAGCAGGAAAAAGAGCATTATTTGCGGTACAAAGCAGCAGCCCCGACCAGCAATTACTGCCAGTCGGGGCTGCAAAAAAAACGGAATGGACCTGAGCATGGGCCTTAATCGGTCATGGGGGGGAGAGTTTTGGTGCATTCTCTGACGGCTCGCCTCAAAGTCCGTTCCGGTGCGGCATACTCGCCGTGAGTCATAGTGTTTGCCCTGATTTGTGCTAGCTCCTCAAACCAATGCGACAATTTGGGCAGGGAAAAAATTTCAAAGTGCTTGAACTTGTTTTGAATTAACAAGTGTCTGTTATTCAGAATTGTCCGTGTCAGTTTTACCTCAACGATTATTACCAGCAATCCCTCTTTTCAAAGCATAACTGATCGCTTCTCCTTTTGAATTGACGTGCAACTTGCGGTAAATGCCCTGGATATGGTTTTTTACCGTATCTGTGCTGATAAAGTGCTTGGCTGCAATCATTTTGTAGGACAACCCGTCCACCAACGCCTCGAGAATTTCTTGCTCTCGAGGCGTTAGTCCGGTGGAAAGGCCATCATCATCGCTTTCTATGGTTCTATTGGCAACCGTTGCAGCAGCAGCGCTTGGGGCCGATATGTGGTTCAGGTGAAAGAACTGCAAAACTTTGCGGGCGATCGCGGGACTCATCGGAGATCCACCTTTATGTACCAGACGTACACTGTCCACCAATTCGTCTGGGCCCGATTTTTTCAAAAGATAGCCTGTCGCACCGTTACGAAGGGCTTGGAATATCCGATCTTCTTCCTCGCTTACGGTTAACATCACCACTTGTGTACTAGGCGATGCATCCTTGACGACCGCCGTGGCTTCGATTCCATTCATGCCCGGCATGTCAATATCCATCAAAACAACTTCTGGTTTCAATTGGGTAATGATCCTTCGCACCTCAGAGCAGTCGGGGTATGCTCCAATTACTTCTACATCAGGCGTAAAACGAAACAGATGCAAGAGGCTTTCCCGGAAATCACCGTTATCTTCGAAAATGACTAAACGCAATGGTGTCATGGAATAAAATTGGGGCGTGCCTTTAAAAGTTTGTGGATTATGCAACAAAGGTATGCCTGTAATGGTGGGTGATAGAATAGGAAGTTCGTACTAATCCTTAAAAATTGATATTTAAGGCAAAGTTGAGCTGATTTGTCATGTCGTAGCGAAGCGGAGACAACTACACAACCCAAGCAACTTCGGATTTCATTGCCTCTCGTTTCATTTTGAAGGAGAGATTGTTGTGTAGTTGTCTCCGCTTCGCTACGACATGCCAATCCGAAAAAGAGCAGGGGTGTATCGCTATTGCGACACACCCCTGCTCAGATCTAACCATTCAGTTTTAGCCACGAATTGCACAAATTT
>JACMMM010000223.1 GCA_014379065.1 Saprospiraceae bacterium | reverse complement strand
GGCATTATCATGTGGAAGACGTGATTGATTTTGCCTGGTCGGTGTATCCGAGATTCACGCTGCAAGAAGATCATTTTACTCGCCGTCAGCAAGGAGCAGATGTTCAAATCAGGCTTTTGATTGCGCCCGAACACGCCAAGTTAGGACCGCGCTACCTCCACGCGTTAAAATTCGCCTTGGAATACCTGGACAAACACGTCGGAAAATACCCCTACCCGAGCATCACAGTGGTGGATCCGCCTTTCTTCGCGTTGCGCTCGGGATTGATGGAATACCCGACCTTGATCACCGTCGGCACTTTTTACGGGATGCCCTCGAATATTCGCGTTACGGAGTCGCTAGTCGTGCATGAGTTTGTGCATCAATACTTTATGGGGATGGTTGCCTCCAATGAAAAAGAAGAAGCCTGGCTCGACGAGGGTTTTGTCACCTATTTTGAAGACCGGATTATTGATGCCGCTTATGGTGAAAAGCAGTCGCTGATGGATGTGTTTGGCTATCGTTTTGACAACCGAGAACTCACCCGATTGGAATACACAACGATGGCGAATCCACGCGAAGGCACGGTGGCGCGACCGGGCTGGTATTTTTCGGATCGGAATTTCAAGTCTTTGATTTACAGCAAAACCGCCACGACTTTGCGCACGGTAGAGGCCCTTGTTGGACAGGAGAAAATGGATCAAATCCTCCAAGCCTATTTCGAACAATGGCAGTTCAAGCATCCCAAAGGAGCAGATTTTATGGCCGTTTTAAAGGCGGAATTGGGAACGGAACAGGACACCGTATTTGCCCGGCAGGTTTATGATCTGTTTGAAACGAGCATTTATGGGGCGGTGGTGCTGGACTATGCCGTCACCCATATTTCCAACGACGCCTTGCCGACGCCACAAGGTCTTTTTGGCCATAATGCCTCGGCCTTTACTTATAAAGACGGTAGCGGTAATAAGCCAATTCTTTCAACGGTAGAAGTGCAACGAAAAGGCGATTGGGTTTTCCCGGTGGAACTTTTGGTGACTTTTGAAGATGGAACGACCCAGACCTTGCACTGGTCTGGCGAGGAAGGTTTGAAGGTTTTCGAGTTTTCCG
Source organism: Saprospiraceae bacterium (assembly GCA_014379065.1). Taxonomy (GTDB): domain Bacteria; phylum Bacteroidota; class Bacteroidia; order Chitinophagales; family Saprospiraceae; genus M3007. The sequence continues at coordinate 3,601 of JACMMM010000223.1, read as the reverse complement.
GCGGTTTAAAAGTGGTGTCCGCTCAGATTGACCCTCAGCAAAAAATTAGCCTGGATGTTGACTTGAACAACAACAGCATGACGCTTCAGCCAGAAACAATATCGCTGTGGAAATACGCGGCCAAGGCTGTTTTTTGGATTCAAAACCTGATGCAAACGATTAGTTTTTTGGTGTAATGGTAAATCCGTAGAATGGCAGATATCTGATTTTCCCGTAGGGAAACCCTGTTTATAGATTAGTCCGCCCCAGCGTTTTAATAACTCCTTTAGGAGTTTCCTGCTCCGATTCAAGGAAACCCCTAAAGGGGTTTTTGAAATAACGCTCCACGAATTGGCTATAAACAGGATTTCCCTACGGGAAAAGTATTGACCTAACTAGTTCAAATGACAAATGCTAGACAATGATTAGCAATGTTTTTTCCCATAGTTTTTCAGTTGCCTTACGTCAATGGCGCATCACTGCCATTGTTTACTTTTTTCAACTGTTTCTCGCCCTGACTTTGGGGATGCAGGCATTTGAGGTCCTAAAGGCTTCGATTGGCCATTCGCTGGAAATCAACAAGTTGCTTGCCCATTACGACCATACCGTTATAACAGATTTTCTAAAAGTACACGGAGCTTCTATCACGCCGCTTATTGGCCAATTGCGCTGGCTGTTGCTCGTTTGGTTGATTTTCTCGGTATTTATTGACGCCGGTTTGCTGTATTGCGCCTCAAAAGGGACAGGATCAGAGCAAGCAACCGCACGTACATTTTGGCTGGGCGGGGCCGAGTACTTTTTCTCCTTTTTAAAAATCAGTTTGTTGTTTCTTGTGCTGGCCTTGGTTTGGACGGGCGTGATTTTGCTCCCCATTGCCATATTTATGGAGCCCTCCCTAGAATATTTTGCGACGGAACAATACACCGTTTGGGCAACCCTTTTCCTGCTGTTGATTTACTTGATTGGCTTAGCATTGCTGTTTATTGGGTCGGTGCTGAGCAGGGTTATAAAAATAAAAACGGGAGCCTCCATCGCTTCCTGCATAAAAAAGGGATGGCAAGTTTTCTGGAAAAACAAGCGCGGTTTTATGGGCCTGATGTCGGGTTTTATAGGGTTGCAAATCGTTTTAGTAACGGTTTACTGGCTGCTGGAATCTGTCATCGGCATGACTTCTCCTTTGGGCATTCTGGTGCTTTTTGTTGCCCAACAAGCCTTTGTGTATTTCAGGATACAAATTCGTCAGATGATGTATGCGGGGGTTGGAAGTTTGGCTATAATTGCTGAAAATAAAATCCAGCATTGAGGACTTTTCAAACGGAATAAGCTGGTAAAAGTGTCCTTTTTTGTCCTAGCAGCTGAGCATACTTTTGCCCTATTAAAAGTTGCGTCTTTTACTATTAAACCCGTTAGCCTTTCCGGATATGAATCCTCGTTACGTCCTTATTTTATTCGTTGTTTTTGGGAATTTTCATTTGTTTGCCCAACCTGCTTGTGTGAATGACAATTGTTGTTGCGGCAACATTGTACAGGTACCCTTTCCTGGGGGCAATTTTGAGGACCCACCTACTCCAGTGCCTGGTGGAAGAATCACTTTTTATGCAGGTGACACTTATAGCACCTGGAGTATTGATGGCGGCTCCATTGACCTGCTCGACGCAGCCTATAACGGCTGGGGCGCTGGCAACCCAAATGGCGCAAGCAATTTTATTGATCTTAACGGGGATACACCTGGCACCATTTCCGCCAACCTTGATGGTCTAACCATAGGGTGTACCTACACCATTGCACTTTGGTATGCCAAAAACGCTGGCACGTCTTCGGCCAATTGCACCATAAAGGTCGAAGGGGGAGCTTGGCTGAACCAAACCTGGACGGCCACCAACAATGGCGCTGTTGAATGGCTGGAGAAGTGTTATAGTTTCGTGGCACAAGCCACTTCTACCGATCTGCAACTGGTAGGTTCGGGAGGCGCTGCTAACAGAGGCGTCCTGCTGGACGACATCACCATTTGGCAATGCTGTAGTGATACAGAGGAGCCCGTAATTGAAGCGCCGCCCTCTCCTTTGCAGTCAGAATGTGGCGACCCTTTGCCACCAGTGCCTACCCTCGATGTGTCAGACAACTGTCCTTTGCCAGTCATGACAGATTTCACAGAAAATAACAATCCATCGCCTTGTTCTTATACCATTATCCGCGAATGGCTTGCCACCGACGGCTGTGGGAATACCACTGCGGTCAGCCAAATCATTGAGGTAGAAGACACCCAAGCCCCGGTCTTCAATCCTCCGCCCAGCGATTACGCCACTATTTGCAGCGATGGTTTTTTAGGTGAATTTTATGATTGGATAGCGGCCAACGGCTATGGAGATGCTTCTGATCTGTGTGATTCCCCTGTGAGTTGGGAAGTGAATTATTCATTTGCTCCAGATGGATCTTGTACATCCACCCCGGTAATATTTATTGTCACGGATATATGTGGCAATTCAGACAACATAACAGTATATTTTACCATCGAAGATTACGATGCGCCCCAAATCATTACGCCAGCACAAAACCTAACGGTCAATTGCGACCCGAATGCCGAGGCCCTTTTTTCAGAATGGCTGGCCGACAATGGGGGTGCCGAAGCGGAGGATCCTTGCAGCGAAATCGTATGGGACAATAATGCCCCTAGCGGCGTGCCGAGCGGCCTGACTTTTGTAACCTTTACGGCAACAGATGGCTGCTCCAACGCGGTATCAACCACAGCATATTTCTTTCAACCGGCCACTATTACGAAGGTTTTTATTGACAGCACCACCTGTAATCCTAATCTCGCAGGGAGCGATACCGTGCAGACCACGCAAGGCAATTGCCTGACCATTACGATCACAACCTTAGCACTGATACCCAATGATACCTTGTTATTGTTCGACAATACTTGCGACCCAAATCTGGCGGGTGTTTTTACGCAAAACCTGATCAATCAAGGCGGTTGCGATAGTATCGTGGTCACTACGCTGAACTTGGTTTTGGTAGATTCAACCTTGCTTTTTAGCCATACTTGTGATATTGCGCAAGCAGGCGTGTTTACGCAAAATCTGGTAGGCTATAGTGGTTGTGATAGTGTAGTAGTTTCAACCCTGAACTGGGTGGCCCCTGACACGCTTTTACTTTTTCAAACCACCTGTGATATCGCACAAGCGGGCATCTTTAACCAGAATCTCCTCAATCAATTTGGCTGCGACAGCATCGTCATCACAACGGTCAATTTATTGAATTCAGATACAACTTTGGTCACAGCCGCTCCCACTTGCGACTCCGCTACCTCAGGCATTTTCATCCAAAACCTTGTCAATTCAAATGGCTGCGATAGTATTGTTGTGACGACTGTGAACCTCATTCCAGGCTTCAGCACCCAGGTCTCTGCCACAACCTGCGATCCGGTGCTTACGGGCGTTTTTGTCCAAAACCTCACGGCTCAAAATGGCTGCGACAGTGTTGTAACCACTACCGTCAGCTTAATTCAGGGCATCGCTACTCAGGTCTCTGCCACTACCTGCGACCCGGCGCTGACGGGCGTTTTTGTCCAAAACCTCACGGCTCAAAATGGCTGCGACAGTGTTGTAACCACTACCGTCAG
>JACMMM010000222.1 GCA_014379065.1 Saprospiraceae bacterium | reverse complement strand
TGTTGGCGCGCAACGACCACCCGATAATGGTGCCAGCCAGGGTGAAGATGCCCCACACCAGCCAAAAAAGAACCGGATCTTCTAGAAAAAAACTCATTGTAAAACGCTTGCGTAAGCGACACAATAGCATAAAACATGCCGCTTTTCGCCAGACAAATTTCTAAACTTTTTGGAAATCAAGGGTTTAGAGTTAAAGAAAAAACGATTTTTGCTAAAAAAAGTTTTTTTGAGGCCACCGCCTTTTTTATAACCGTTCTGAAAATGCGAAAAAAAACGCGGTTCTATCAGAATCTGATTTGGGCTTTCCTACTTTTGCCCCACTATTTTTCGCACCACAAAATTTGCAGGACAATATGGAAGACATCAAAAACTCGCGTGGCAAAGGATACTGCATTCTCTACATCATAATGGGGCTGTTTTTCCTGACGGCAGTACTGCTCATGTTGTACAACCGCAGTTCCGTGTTGGACTTCGGGCGTTAATATTGCCACCAAGAGTAAGATTTTTAATAAAAACCGCAAGGGGCGCAGGCACTGTTGCGGTTTTTTCGTTTTTGGCCCATGTCAATCAAACACGTCCTTTTCGACAACGACGGCACGATCGTAGATTCAGAGATTGTTGGCGCTCGAATCATGCTGAGACTTCTTGCAGAGCACGGCTTGCATATAGAGGAACGCGCCTATACTATGCGTTTCCCGGGCCTTTTAACCCGCGACATCTTGACTGCCTTGCAACAAGAGGAGGGTTTCAGTGTCCCCGCCGATTTTATCCAACAAATTCACGACGAACACAACAAAGGCTTTCACCAATCGCTCCGTGCCGTGCGAGGAATGCCCCAGTTGTTCAGAAGCCTGAAGGTTCCTAAAAGCATGGTGTCCAATGCAGGTGTCCTTGGCGTGGAAAAATGTCTTCGGAAGGTCCGTTTGTTAAATGCCCTCGATGGATACATTTTTTCTGCTGAGCAGGTAGGCAAGCCAAAACCATCGCCTGATGTCTACCTTTTTGCACTGGAAAAACTAGGGCTTTTACCCCACGAAACCTTGGCGATAGAAGACAGTATTACAGGCGTTTTAGCCGCTAAAAGTGCTGGTATTCAAACAATTGGATTCTTAGGCGCATCTCATATTCAAGATGGCCATGGGCAAAAACTATGGGAGGCGGGTGCTGATTTTGTAGCAGCCGATGCGAAAGCCCTCACGCAGCTATTACGGGGCCACGGAGCTGTTTGAGAAAAAAAATGAAAAAAAATTTTGAGAAATACTTGACAGTTTCAAAAATTTTCCCGGCCTTTGCATCAGTTTTCATTTGGTTTTTTGGGGTTTATTAGCCGTCAGTCGCGCAAGCGTTCTGGCGGCTTTTTCTTTACCCGCCGTAGCTTTCTTGCCTAAGCTAAGTCTAAGCGGGAGAAGCGAAGGCGGGTTTCGCCGTAGCTTTCTTGCCTAAGCTAAGTCTAAGCGGGAGAAGCGAAGGCGGGTTTCGCCGTAGCTTTCTTGCCTAAGATAAGTTTAAGCGGGCAAAGCGAAGGCGGGTTAGGGTTGTTTCAAGTCAGCTGCTTTGGGTCTCTAAGAGGCTCTTTGCTGTGCAACAGAAATAACTCAAACTGCCTCTAAAATATTTCCGTCCTTTGCCTACCCAAACCTGCCAACCTTTTTCATCGCATAACGTTCCAGTCTAAATCTTTTATCGTGCAATCGAACGAGCAAGTGGATGTAATCATTTACAGGGTACGCGAAAACGGCCTTGAAGTGTTTTTAGTGGACCAAGAAAGCGACGGTTCGCTTTCTGCCCCTTTTGCCAATGAGGATGCACCGGAAAGGCTCGTAGCCCAATGCATCGAACTTGACCCTGTAGCCGATGCCAACGGCGACACCCGCAAAGCCATCGCCATTGAAGCGGATTGGCACGAGATTCCCTCCCTCCGTGCCTTGGTGTACGAGGACTACCGTGTGGCAAAAGAAAAGGCTAAACTCCACCTCAAGCACTTGGTGGTAGATTTTGAAAAAGGCACCTATGTAGCCGTGAAAGAAGCCTTCAAACGTGTACTCCCACAGCAGTATGCCTTTTTGAAGGAACTCAAGGATATTATTGCCGACAAGAATCAGGCAAAATCCATATAACTGGAGCGAAATTCATTTCGCGTTACTGCAAAAGCGCACTCTGGCAAAGTCCAATAAAATCCTTGACTGCTGCCCGCGCCTCGCCCGTTTGGGCAACGATTTCTCCACCCGACTTTTTTTCCAACCCATTCAGCAAATCCAACGTGTTTTGCGATTCTGTCACCGCTTTTAACACAAAGCGGGCATCAGGTGTTTGCCAACGTTGCTCTATTTGGGCATAGTAGGCCGGGATTTTTTCAAGCAATAGCAAAAGTTCTTCGTGATCCGAAAACTGTTGTAAAGGCTTTAAAACTACGCAGCGTGACGGATCAAAAAAAGCACCGCCAGCGTGCGCCACGCAATCTTCCAAAGCAGCTCGGAGTTGGATCAACTGCTTTTGATTTTCACCACTAAGTTCTTCTTTTTCAATGGAGTTGGCCTCTTTTTGAAGCCTTTCGGCCCATGATTTTTGTTGCTCCGAAGGCGGAGAATTAGGTGGGAGGGGTAGGTGCAGCACTTCGTTTTTCAACTTGATTTCAAAAAAATCTTGCTGTGCAAATTTTTCCCAAAAGTCGTGTTGTAAGCGCTTGAATCGCGCTTCGGGGGAGTTGCAGGAAAGCAAGAAAAACAAAGTGGGCAGCAAGGCATGTTTCAGCATGATTCGGTCAAATTTTCTGGAAGCCGCTAAAGTAGCCTGAGTTATGGACAGTATTCCAAGTTGTGGATGATATCGAATTGAGTCGGTTGGCTCAGACAGTCATGTGCAATGTATTAACAATCAACGAATTATCTACTCGTTTTTCGCATTCAAATTTACACCCGCGTAGAAACCCAAATCCCTGTTTTTCAGTAATTTAACCCAAAAAGCAATCTGCCCGGTGTGGTAAGAATAGTGCTCGCAAACGTGCACCGCAATGGCAATTCCGCTCATTTCGAAACCTTGTACAGTGCGCTCGCGCAGCATTTCTTCCCGACTGGTGCTTTGGATGATTTGGGCGGCATGGCTAACCGTCTGACGGAGTTTTTCAAGCAATTCAGCTTTGCTGAAACCGCCTTCTGCGGCAAATTCTGCATCGCGCACCCGATGGTCGGGTTGACTACCGAGCGAGGAAAGGACGTACTGGGTAATGTTTCCGCAAAGGTGGAGGAGGAGATTGCCCACGCTATTCGAGCCGGGGTTGGGGCGTTGCCAAAGTTCGGCTTCGGTCAGTTCCGCCAGGCATTTTTCAATGCGTGGCGTGTTCATTTCCATGTGGCGCGCAATTTGGGCGGCAAATTCTTGGATCTCGGGCGAATTCATTTCCAGCGCTCTAATTTTGGAATCTTTCGGGTAAAAATCCCTGCGATGAATCCGGGAAACCCAAATGATTGAAGCTTTTGTTTCACTTTCTCTTTCATCTCCACCACTGTGATGTCAGGTTCGGTGAATTTTCCATCTTTCCAGCAATGCGAACAGAACATCAGGCTTTTTGAGCCGTCGGCATTCGTGCCGCCGCCAAGTTCGTCGCGGTGCATGGGCATGCCACAACTTTGGCAGTATTTGTATGCTTTTTCCATTTGAAGAATTTTTTTGCAGTGCGAACCTACAACTTTTTGTTACGCCCAAGAATACTCGCAGTGTTTTTCGACCTTCGCCCAATACAAAAGTCAAGCCGTGCCGAATACCCAAACCCACAAATCCTCCAATCCACACCTGAACATTGAGGTCATCTCCGCCGGAGCCGGCTCAGGGAAAACCTACACGCTCACGCAGCGCATGGTCGCGCTGTTGCAAGATGGCGTGCGCCCGGCGGGCATCATGGCCACCACCTTCACCAAAAAAGCCGCCGCCGAACTTCAGGAACGGGTGCGCGTTCGCCTGCTTGAAGCGGGCATGACCGAGGCCGCCAACGAACTCGGCGAAGCACTCATCGGCACGGTCCACAGCATTGGCACACGACTGTTGCAACGCTTCGCTTTTGAAGCCGGGGTGTCGCCGCTGGTGGAAATCATCGCTGACGGTGATGAACAGCGATTGTTCAACGAATCTCTTTCTCAAGTACTTACCGAACAGCGCATCGCACGCATGAATTTGCTCGCTGACCGATTGGGTTTGACCAAAAAAGGCATCGGGGAAGCCCACGATTGGCGGCGTGATATCCGCAATTTAACGGACGTAGCGCGGGCCAACAATTTTGACAAAAAAATACTGGAAACGAGCAAGTTGCGCTCATGGGCAACCTTTGTACGGCTGCTCCCGCCCATTCAAAATACTGACCCCGTTGTTTGGAACAACCGTCTACTTTCTGCCATTGATCAGACCGTAGCCGCCCTTGATGCAAACGAAGCCGACACCACCAAAGTCACCCGCGATGCCGCCGAGGTACTGCGTCAATTCCAAAACCAACTCAAATACCGGGGTGAACTATACTGGCACGAATGGGTGAAAATTGCCAAAACCAATCCCGGTGCAAAAAGCCGCGATCTCATGGAAGATCTACGGCAAATCGCCCTCAGCCACGACCAGCATCCGCAGTTCCACGATGACCTGAGGGGTTACATCGAACTGGTATTCGACATCGCTTCCGACGCGCTACACGAATACGAGCAATACAAAAAAAAGCGAGGTCTCATTGACTACACCGACATGGAAACCTATGTCAGCAGCCTGCTGCGCGTGGAAACCGTGCGCGAAACCCTCCGCGAAGAACTTGACC
>JACMMM010000221.1 GCA_014379065.1 Saprospiraceae bacterium | reverse complement strand
TTCGGCATCACCATTCCCAGTCCTTATACCGAGAACAACAAGCACTACTTCACTTTCTACGGTTCGGGCGTGTACGAGCGGATGCTGGGGCTTGCAAATCTCAATCTCTTCTACCCGCCTGATGTGGCAGGCTACCCGGCATACCACCAAGAGCCGGAGTTCAGCCGCCATTGGTTCAGTTCGACCTCCATCATTTCGCGATATAAACTGCCGCAAATGCTCCTAACGGGCAAACGCAGCGTTGGCGGCTCACCCAACAGCAGCATCGGCATCAAACTCGACATTGTGCTCTGGGTTAAAAACAGCGGCATCACCCTTGATCCATCCAACCCATATCAATTGGTAAAAGACTTGCTCGATTATATGTTACCAGCGAAGGTGGACACCGACCGTTTCAACTATTTCTACGATCAGGTTTTCCTCAACGGGCTTCCCTCTTCTGATTGGACTTACGAATGGCAAAACTATTTGTCCACGAACAACCAAACCGAGGTGAAAATCCCGCTGGAGCGGCTCATAAATCACATCATGTATTCGCCAGAGTATCAGACGTTTTGAGTTGAGGGTTTAGGGTTGAGAGTTTAGGCATCCCCTAAACTCTCAACCCTCAACCCTCAACCCTCAACTAAATTAGATCGCCTTGCAACGTAACTTTGACGCTGCAAGGCGACTTTTTTAACTAACCACTTTAATTTTTCTCTATCACATGAAATTTTTACCTGCCCTATTTTTCGCTTTTTTCTGTCTGCAAATCCCATCTTTTGCCCAAACTGAAGCACCTAAAACTGAAGAGCCTCCAAAAGCCTGGACGATCGCAGGTACCTTCGGGCTTGACCTCACTGGCACTTTTCTCAAAAATCCCCGCTTGGGTGCAGGCGACAACCGCATCGGTTTTGGCGGGCTTATCGGCCTTTCTGCCAATCTAAAAAAAGAGAAATATTTTTGGAACAACAATGGTGCGCTCCAACTTGCCTTACAACGTATTGGCCCGAATCTAAAAGATGACGGCAGTACCAATCCTTTCCAAAAAAGTCTCGACATCCTACGCCTCGGCTCTCGTTATGGCTACAGTATTGTTGGCGACAAAATTTTCGCGGCCATTGACGGCACCGCCGAATCTCAAATTTTGCCCACGTACGTTGGCAACGTCGTCACGGGCGTAGATTCCAACTTGCTGTCCGAATTCCTCGCTCCCGCACGCTTTGCCATTGCGCCTGGTATTGACTACAAACCCACCAAAAACCTCTCGTTTTTCCTCTCCCCAGCCAGTTTCAACCTGATCTATGTGGGCAACGATGACCTCGCCAGGTTACCTAACGAGCCGCTCGGCAACGAAGCGGGCAAGAACAATCGCTTCCAATTAGGCTATTCGCTCAAAGCGGAATACGTTGACAAATATTTCAAAGATCGCGTCGCGGTGTCTTCCAAAGTGGCTTGGTTTGCCGACTACAAAGAGAACCTCAACGGCAACGTTTTGTGGCGAAACACCTTTGATATTCAAATTTTCAAGGGCCTTGCGCTCGGGTTGTTCGGGGATGTGTTCTACGATCACTTCACGCTCGTGCAAGTAGAAAGAGTACCAGAAGGCACGAGCCCGAAAGATATTCGCCCGTACTTAGGCTTGAAACCATCTTACACCGGAGGCTTCATGTTGAAGTACAATATGATTTTCTAAGGCATTAAGGGGATATTTGTCAGATTTAATAAACCGGAAAAACAGGAACATGATCCATCCCAAATTTTGATTCTACAAAGATTCCGTCCCTCTGGGACGTACTAAACTCAAAATTTGGGATGGATCATGTTCCTGTTTTGCGATTTATTACATTCATTTTAGGCCACCATACTCCTTTATAATAAAAAAGGCCACATAAGGTAGCCAATTGAATGACGGAAATACCTATCGGCAGCACCCAAACAGGCTTGATAAATTCCACAACAAAACGCCACAAGAGATAGCCCACCATGAAGATTTTGAAGCGTATGCCATCGGGCAGTGGCCCCTTTTTTTCTTTATGAAAAATAAAAAAGGCTAGCGCTAACAGGAAAATCACTTCGTACAAATTGACTGGGTGACGAGGAATCCCGTCGCCAAAATCAACAGCCCAAGGAAGGTTTGAGGGATTGCCGTGTGTACCATCCGTAAGGCCAGCCAAATGGCAGCCGATGCGCCCCACCGCCAGTCCAAACAGGAGGGGATAGGTCATCAAATCGCCGGAGGAGGTATTTACGCTGATGATTTTTTTGGTCAATTCCACCCCGATGAGGCCCCCCAACAGTCCTCCGACGATGGTTTTGTTGCCCAGCCAGATTTGCCAATTGAGTTGGGTGAGGTAGGCGGGATTTTCTAAAATGCCTAGTAAATGGCTCCCCATGAGCGCGCCCGCTGCCGCGCCAAGAAAAATCCACATTCTTCCTTCATCGTTGATAAGGTCTTGACTGCGAGCGCGTTGCCACACATATAACCGGTAGCCCAGGGTGTAGGCCAGCATCTCAAACAGAAGATGGGCAGGGATTTTTGCAGAACCTAAATGGATTTCGAGTGGGTAGTGCATGAAGGTAGCAGAAAATCAAGCATCCAACAACGCCAAATGCGCGAAGCAGGACCCAAAGCCAATTACTCCCATTATGACGCCTCCGATAAGCATCGCACCGCCCAACTGCTTTTTGTCTTCGGTAAAAACAAAGATGAAACCGAGCAGCATATTCAGGCCAACCTGGGCCAGAATCAGAAAGGCATCCGCCGCTAAAACGCCCAATCCTCCTTCAGGCCCGCTGTCCATGGCAAAGCTAGAAAGCATCATATAGGCGATCATAACGCCGAAGTTAATGAGCACTACTTTGCCTAAGGGCATTTTGGACTTTGGCGGGTTGGGGAGTGGGTCGAGTTGATCGAAAGGTTCGTCTTGCATAATGTGGTCAATTTGTATAAATTTGGTCAATGTGAACCGCCGATACGCATTTGCGTCATAATAATCGCACACACTCCTAAACCAATAAGCGGCACAACCAATGCTGAAAGGAAAAAAGCATGACTTAAAGCTTTCATACCCCTATACGAAGAAAAAAATCCCGCTAGGATATTGAGTCCGATGAGCGCCCAAAAGTATTGGAAAAAGAAATCGGGATATAGAACAAAGCAAAGCCCAAACACCAACAAATTCAGACCTAGCACCCAAGGGTTAGGATTTTTCATGTTGTAAAAGATGGGTTTCAAGTTTAATTCGGGGTGCGGCTTGAAGTCGCACCCCGAATATCAAGAGACTTTTCAAAACATCGGGACTTCCTCCCCGCGCAACTTTTCCAGATAGGCCCGCTTTATCGGGTCTCGGTAAAAGAGGTTCATCGTCTCAAAGGGAATGATTTTTTTGTCGTCAAGGCTCACAATGTGCACACAAGATTTTTTGATAGAACGCACATCAAAGTCATAGGCGTCAATAAAACGCATGATGATGATGCGGAACAGGTTTTCGTAACCGAGATTGGGCGCGCTCACTTGGGGCAGGCAACACATCAGACTTTGGTTCAATTCGTCTGTGGCGCATTCCACCGAATTTCCCGTGCTGAACAATTGCACCATGTGCTGATGTAGTCGCTCATCTTGTTCATACACAATGGTATTGCGCGAGTTGTCAAGAATGTCCTGTGGATTGATGAATCGCGTAAGCGGGAATACCTGACCGTCAATTTTCAGGGCATAAGCCATCGCCAGTGCATCGGGATTACAAGGCACGGGTATTATGTCTTCTGCTTGGAAAACCGGGGCTTGGCGCAAGATTTCCTTGCGCACTTGAGTGAGGGTGATTCGGTCAGTAGCCGGGTCGAAGCCATCCGTTCTGCCTGCCACTTGGGTAGGCTGGAACGTGACCCCACGCACACATTTTTGCTGGAGGGCAAAATCAATGACTGGCCCGATTTCTTCGTCGTTCAGACCCTTTTGCAAGGTCATCACAAGCGTAGTGGAGAGGTTCACCCGGTTCAAATTTTCGAGGGCCTTCATTTTCGTTTCCAGCAAATTTTCTCCCCGCAAACTTTCCAAAACGTGCGGCTGGAATGAGTCAAATTGCAAGTAAACCTCAAAATCAGGCGCATAAGTCGCCAGCCGTTCTGCAAAGCCAGGGTCTTTTGCAATACGAATGCCGTTGGTATTTACCATCAAATGCCTGATGGGCTTTGTTTTCGCAATGTCCAGTATTTCAAAGAATTGAGGGTGTATCGTGGGTTCGCCGCCACTGATTTGCACGACATCGGGCTCGCCTTCGTTGGCCACCACGAGGTCTAACATTTGTTCTATTTCCCCTAAAGTCCGATGCCGCCCGTGGTGTGGGCTGGATTCGGCATAGCAAGTCGGGCAAGCGAGGTTGCAGCGGTCAGTTACCTCTACGATGGTCAGACAGGAATGTTGTTCGTGATCAGGACAAAGCCCGCAATCATAGGGGCAACCATAGTGCGTGTGCGTGTTGAATTTGCGCGGCATTTCGCTGCGTTTGGCATAATTGCGGGTAGTCCGGTAGTATTCCACATCATCGGCTATCAGCACCTTTTCCGGGCCGTGCGTGGGGCAGCGTTTCAGCATCCATACCTTGTCGTTTTCAAAAACAACCTTCGCATCTACGCGGCGGAGGCAGTGCGAGCAGAGGCTTAGGGTGAAGTCGTAGTAAATGTAGGGGCGGTCCATTGTGAGATTGGTTCGATTGGTTCGATTCTGGGATTGGTTCGATTAGCAGACCGTAGTTGGCTTGGTATCAGGCTTGGTAAGGGTACCAAATCCGCCCTAGGGCATGAAGCCATAGGATGAGCGCTATACAACCTAGTCAGGATTTTTTTCTCCCTGCAATCTTCTGATCAAATAACTGACTACCAGCATCACAATCAGGCCAATAACATACGAAGAGCCAAACATCAGCCAATCGTAGTCGTCCCTGCTGACGACTTCTTTTTTAGCAGTAAGCCCCCAAAGATTTCCCAGTTTTTTCCTGACAAAAAAGTGGGAAACTAAATTTGAGGCGGATAAACCAGCCAGGTAACCCACCGAAAGATTCAGGATTTCACCCGAAACGAAATGAAAGAATTTTTTTAACATGATATTTTTTTAAACACTAAGGAACTAAGAGGCA
>JACMMM010000220.1 GCA_014379065.1 Saprospiraceae bacterium | reverse complement strand
ACCTGCAGCCGGAGATGAGTGCCTACCAAGTGACTGAGGCTGTAGTGAATTACATTCATACGAAAACGCCTGATTTTATCTGCCTCAATTTTGCCAATACCGACATGGTAGGACATACTGGGGTGTTTACCGCAGCCATGAAAGCCGCCGAAACAGTGGATAGTTGCCTAAGCCGAATCGTGCCGCTCGCACTCGAAAAAGGCTACGCTTGTATCATTATTGCGGACCATGGGAACTCTGATTACATGATAAACGACGATGGAACGCCCAATACCGCCCACACGAAAAACCCTGTGCCGTGTATACTCGTCAGCCCGTATTTGAAAGGCGGCGAACGCCTTTTGGAGGGTCGTTTGGCAGACATCGCGCCGACTTTGCTTGCGCTGATGGGTGTCCCGCCAGATAAAGAAATGACGGGGCGGAACTTGGTGAGTCGCTCAGTATTTTAAGCGTCAAAACCTACCCCTCGAAATGCAACGAAATGGTAAGCGTGCGGCTCAATACTTTTTCTAGTACGGTACTTTGCTGCAAACGATCGTTGAAAATCAATACATTGTTCAGCCCTTGCGAGACCTTCAACTCTGGTGAAAAAATAAAATAAGGGAAGAAAAACTGAACGCCCGCGCCATATTCCACCTGAAAATCAGTGGGTGCAATTTTTACCAACCCGGAAGCCTGTCGCGTCCGCGAATCGCTCGCCACGTCGAAGGAATATTTTACCCCGCCTATGACGAAGAGGCGAAAATCGTGGTAGGGGGCTGATTTATAGCGCACATGGAAAGGCAATTCCACCAAAACCGACTCAATAGGACGGCTCACCAGACGGCCATTTTGGCCTGCCGGCGAATATTTGATGTTGTGTTCCGTGAACGACAGCGTGGGCAGGAAGCGGATATCGAAGTACTCGCCTACTTTCAGGTTCGATACGATGCCGAGGTTGAAGCCCGGACCGGTCACGGATTCTGCACGCGCGAAGGAGTCGTTGCGGATAAAATCTTTGGAGTGATAAATGCGGTAATCACTCGCGTTATAGCCGAGTGTAATACCGAAATAGTAGTTTTTTTGCTGAAAATCAAGGTAATTCAGGTTTTTACCTTGATTGAACTGCGCGAGGGCAGTGGGCAGTTGCAGTAGCAGTAGGCAGCAAAGCACAAAAGCCGTGCGCAGGGCTGACTGCCAACTGCTTCCGCCGCTGTTGAAACCTCCACCTACGTCAATACTTCGGCGGATAAATTGGCGGATAAAACTGCCTACTGTTTCGTGGCTGTGTAAATGGAGCATATTCCAAGAGTTAGTCGTTCGCATAGAGGGTCTTGAAAACCGGTTTTGGTTAAAATTTCTGTGAATTGGTTGCCTTCGGGGAAAACTTGCACACTTTCGAAAAGATAGGTGTACGCTCGCATGTCGCGGCTGGTCAAACGCCCAATGAGGGGTAAAACGTATTTGAAGTATGCGTTGTAGAGCTGTTTGATGGGAAAAATGTGTGGTTTTGAGAATTCCAGAATCACCACCCTGCCGCCGGGGCGCAACACGCGGTGCATTTCGGCAAGGCCTTTTTCCAAGTTTTCAAAATTGCGCACCCCAAAAGCCACCGTTACCGCATCGAAAGAAGCGTCGTCGAAACGCAACTGCTCGCAATCGCCCGTTTCGAGGTTTATTATATCGGCAAAGCCCTCTTCCGCAATTTTCTTCCGGCCCAATTCGAGCATAAGGTTGGCAATATCTATGCCGACCACATGTTGCGGCTTTAAAATTTTCGCCATCAAAATCGCTACATCTGCGGTGCCCGTGGCAACGTCCAAAATTTCAGCAGGTTGCGCCGGTTTCAGATAGCCAATGGCGCGTTTTCGCCACCATACATCAACACCCAGTGAAAGCACTCGATTGAGCAGATCATACCTTGGCGCTATGCGGTCGAACATTTGCTCGACCTGGGCTTTTTTGCCAGCTTCTGAGCCATAAGGCGTGACAACTGTTTCTTCTTTCATAAATAATGTAGGTGCAAAAGTAGTAATCGGGGTTGGATTGCGGGAGAACGAGTATTTGTGCTACAACTTGATATTTTCCACAATCTCCAGCCCATAACCAATAAAGCCGGTGCGAGGTTTTGGGTGATTGGTGAGCAAGCGGATTTTGCTGATCCCGAGCTCGCGTAGAATTTGTGCGCCCACACCAAAATCTTTTTTCCCAATGGCAGTGTGCAGTTCAAAACGATCGGTATTTCCCTCGTCTATCAGCTGCTTGTAATGTTGAAGTTTGGCGAGCAAATTGGCTTTGTCGCCTTGCCGAAGGTAGACAAACGCGCCTTTTTCGGCTTCTTTAATGGCTTTCAATGCTGAAGCGATTTGTGTGCCGTAATCCGAGAGTAGTGAGCCAAGTATACCGCCTGTTTCTGACCAGGAGTGGACCCGCACCAACACGGGTTCGTCTTCCTCCCAAGTGCCTTTTTTCAGTACCAGATGCGTATCGTTGCTTGCAATATCAGTGAAGACAACAGCTTGAAAATCACCGTGAATTGTCTTCATGGGGATCTCCATATCCTTGCGCACCAAGCGTTCGGTACGCATTCTGTACGCCACGAGATCGTCAATCGAAATGATTTTCAAGTCGTGGTTTTTTGCCACCTCCATCAATTGTGGGAGACGAGCCATGGAGCCATCTGGGTTTAAGATTTCTACCAGCACACCTACCGGGGTCAACCCGGCCAGCCGTGCCAAATCCACTGCGGCTTCGGTGTGGCCTGTACGGCGCAACACCCCGCCAGTTTTGGCGCGAAGCGGGAAGATGTGGCCGGGTCGTGCGTAGTCGCTGGGTTTTGCTGCCGGATTGGTGAGCCAACGGTTACCCGTTGCGCGGTCATAAGCAGAAATTCCGGTACTACAATCTTGCCCAATAAGATCAATGGATACCGTAAAAGCAGTTTCGTGGAGCGCTGTATTGCTATTGACCATGAGTTCAAGGCCCAGTTCGTCGGCGCGTTTTTCTTCGAGTGGGGTGCAGATGAGTCCGCGTCCGTGGGTCGCCATAAAATTGATGGTTTCTGGCGTAATCGTTTCTGCGGCGCAGATAAAATCGCCCTCATTTTCGCGGTCTTCGTCATCTACAACAATGATAACGCGCCCGGCACGGATTTCGGCAATGGCTTCTTCGATGGTATTGAGCTGAATTTGGTCAGACATGGAATGTAATGGTGGATGGTTTACCCGCCTTAGGCTTTTTATCTGCCGAAGTCTTCCTGCCCGCCCCTGCCCGCCAGGGCTCGGCAGGCGGGAAGTCTCAGCAGGCGTAGACGAAGGAAGAGTCGAAGGAGGGTAGATGACAGCATTTTGGGTGCAAAGGTATTTTTAATGTGGGAGGAGATGAAGGATGGCGGGCGCGGATTGTTCGATTTCCTTTACGCTTACTCTTTCAGCAGGGTCTTTTGATAAACGCCCGGTAATCATACTTTGAAAGGCCCCCAAATTTGTATCAAAATGAGAAGCCATGATGTACACAATAGTTCAACAATCCCCCCTCCCAAACATAGCTTTTTCGCCTTCGGTTCAAATGGGTCATCGAACGTTGCACCCGCAAAGGCTCAAAGTACTCATCCTTGCTGCAAGAGGTCGGGACTCTCTATCCCAAGTTCAAAACGCCCGCTTGGCTAATCTTGCGGAAGTGCATTACCAGACGGTTTTGAAGCCCATGACACCGACTCAATTTGTAGAGACAGCTTTAGATTTTGACTACCTCGCTATTACGCGCCGCGCCATTCACCGATTAGGAGCAGAGACTTTAAGCGCATTGCCTCGCCTAAAGGGCATTTCTGTGTATTCCACGGGAACTGAATGGATTGATACCGGATTTTTGCAGGCTAGAAGCATTCATTTGGCATCCTTACCGAATTATTGTACCAATGCCGTGGCGGAAACAGCCCTCGGCCTTTTGTTTCTTTCAGCACACAAACTTCACCTGCGGTATCTGAAAACCATGCACGTCATTCCTGACCATGTATCCCTGCGCGGTCGTGAATTGTACAACGGAACCGTGGGCATTATTGGCTATGGGCGCATAGGAAGGCTATTGGCTCAAAAAATCCAGCCGCTGTGCAAACGGGTTTTCGTGTACGATTCCGATCCTGAAGCTTTGAATTTTGAGCCATCCGGGGTTTCAGTGGTTGGGAAAAAAACATTGCTAAGCCGTGCAGATTGGGTGGTGTGCTGCGCTTCGCAGGGTTATGAGGAAAAGCCAATTTTGAACGAGAACGATTATGCCCTGCTCCGCCCGGAAACAACTTTAATAAACGTGGCACGAACCTCCCTTTTCGACCACAAACGTTTGGTGGAAATGGTACAAAACCGACAACTCGGGGCATACTTTTACGACGATCTTTTGCAGCCAGAAGAAAACCCCGACGAAGTAGAATTTGGTAAAATCGTGCCCATAGGTCACACAGCGTGGTACACCGATGAGGCCATGGAAGCAGGCACAGAAAACTGGGTAGAAAATTTGCGTTTCTTGATTAACACTTCCCTATCCGTTCAAAAAACACAAATTTCGGTATGCTGAACGAAAAGAGGATCCTCATTCTAGGTTCTGGCGGCTCTGGCAAAACCACTTTTACCCGAAAATTGGCGGCCAAAACCCAACTGCCCGTTTATCATCTTGACGCGCTGCATTGGAAGCCCAACTGGACAGCCCCCAACAAGGCGGCATGGCAATACCAGGTAGCAGATCTTGTGCAGGAGAATTCCTGGATAATTGACGGCAGTTATTTTGGCACCTTAAACCTGCGTTTGCCACGTGCCGAACTGATAGTTTTTCTCGATATGCCCAATTGGCGGTGCATTTGGAATATTCTGAAACGGCGCGTTCAATACGCCCAATTTCGAGGCAAAATCCGCCCAGGTATGCCCCCAGAATGCCCCGAAACACTCTACTTTAGTTTTCTAAAATGGGTGTGGCAATACCCTCGACACGATAAACCCAAAGTCTTCGAAGCCATCGAAAAATGGAAAATACCGGAAGCCAATGTTTTGGTTTTCAAATCTTACGAGGCAATGGAAAAGTTTCTGAACGCCCTTCCCGAACCCGAAAACGCTGAAATTGTAGACCTTTCGGACGGATGAAATCGCCAAATACCATGTCCAATCTGTTCAAAATCTTTTTTTTCTTCTTCGCCGGGGTTCTCGGCGCCCAGCCCTACAATTTTCTGCCCTATTCGGTGGCCGAGGGATTGGCACAAACTCAAGTATACGCGCTGTACCAAGATAGTCGTGGCTACCTCTGGTGTGGCACACAGGGGGGCGGGCTGAGCCGTTTCGACGGGCATGATTTTCAGACCTTT
>JACMMM010000219.1 GCA_014379065.1 Saprospiraceae bacterium | reverse complement strand
CGGCATTGTTTCCCACGGCGAGGTCGTTTGCCACGGCGGCATTGTGGTTGACCGTCAGGTCGTTGGTCACGGTGGCGTTTTGGCCCACGCTGAGGTTTTTGGCCACGGCGGCATTGTTGCCCACGGTCAGGTCGTTGGTCACGGCGGCGTTGTGGTTGACCGTCAGGTCGTTGGTCACGGTGGCGTTTTGGCCCACGCTGAGATTTTTGGCCACAGCGGCATTGTTGCCTACGCTCAGGTCGTTGGTCACGGCGGCGTTGTGCCCCACTGTTAGGTCGTGGCCAATGGCCGCATCGTTGCCAACCGATAAATTATTGACAACATTCAGGTTGGCAACCGTCATCGTTCCGGTTACTTCTAGGTCGCTTTCTACGCGCACGTGGTTGGCGAAGTTGTTGGCCGGGTTGATTATCAGTTTGTCCAAACTTTCCTTCAGTGCGATTTTCCCATTCCCGCCAATGCGTAGATTGGCCTTGACCCGGGCGTCTGTCTCAACATCCAAAGCGAACTGCGGCGCAGGAGTATTCACCCCAACGTAGCCGTTGTCGAGGATAATCATCCGATCCGGCAGGCCTTTGCCCACTTTGAACACCATGTTACTGGGAATATAATTTCCAACGGGGGCGCCGGATACGTAAGCGCGGATTTCGGCCCCGGAGCTATAGATTTCAGTGGGCGTCCAACCACGCCACCGAAGCCACCCAAGGGTGTCGCCAGAAGTTACGGGTATTTTATTTGGTGGTTGGTTGGAGCTGTTGTTTCGGTTCAACAAAAATTCTGGTTTGGTGCCACTGGCAGACTGCCCGAAAATAGGGACGATCGGCAAACTTGCCAACAGTACCATGAAGAAGAAATTAGATTGTTTTTTCATGATGAAAAGAAAAAAGGGTTTCATAATGTTGATATAGTAATAATGAATTTGATAGAGGAGGAAATCGTTATACGCCCGACTCGATTTTTTTCAAATTTCTTTCGAGAATGGTATAGATTGGTAGAGCAGATGTCACCTTCAGGCTACAAAAAAGGCTCGTGCACCCAAGTGTGACGCACGAGCCAAAAGATTTTATTCAGGCAATTGCAACCGATTATTTACGGCTTCATAATCAGTCCAATCCAAATCAAGGTTGTGCAACATGCCTTCAGAAGTAACTGCAACGACCCGGACTTTTCCAGCAAATTTGATTGGCGAGGCGCCATCGTTCTGCGAGTGAATTCTGACTGCTCCTGTCTTTGCCCAAAAAAAGTAGTTTTGAGTGCTTCTTGAGAAGGGGAGCGCATACCATTCACCGTTTGTTTCCTGGAGGTAAGCCATAACCAAGCCCGAGGCTGCAATTTGACTGGTGACGATTGGTACTTGTAAATCAATTAACGATAAAACTTCAATGCTGCTTTGGCCGCATTTTTTTTCGGTCTTTATAACCTTGTCCGTTACACGCGAAACACATTTTACGGCCTTTGCCTTCGCAGAAACTGCATGGATATTCCAACTCTTTGTAGATTATTTTGCCGTATTCATTCTTAACGACTTCCTTTTTTTGCTTCCCGGATCCCCAGCAAATCTTGCAGAGTTCGCCGCCTGTGGAGGAGCAATAATTACAGGCTTCCCGTTCGACGTACTCTTCAAATCCGGTGCTGGAGGGCTTGGTAGTCTTGGCTGGGCTAACAGCGGTTGGGCGAGGTGCAGCAGCCGTGGGCCTAGTGGCTATAACGGGCTTTTGGGTGGGCATTTGTCGCTTATTGACGAGCAATTCCGACCTAGGGTATCCCACTTCGAGATAGTAAAAGGTATTGTCATCTTGAAATTCTATATCGCCACAGATTGTTTTTGCCGGAAAATCAAATCGTACAAAGAGCCTGTTTCCCTCGCTCCACCATCGCCCGGTAAGCGAAAAAGTGGAATTCCATTGTGAAAATTCGTGGTTGGCTTTGTATTCCTCGTTGTGAGAAAATCTGAGAGAATTATCGGCCTCAACAAAATAGACCTTCCATGTGCCGACAAAACTTTGAGTGGTTGGATTGTGGCTGTCAGCAAGTTGTGTCTGTGGAATCGTTGGCAAAAAAGACAACAAGAGTATGCCAGTTATCCAGGAATAAAAAGCAGGTTCAATGCTCAGGATGCGAATTGAGTGATTTAGAATTTTCATGATTAATCATTTAAGATGGTGGAAAATGCTAACTTGAGAAACCCACGTTGAGCTATAGATTGGAAATGTTCAAAGTTTTGGGCTCTAAAGGCTTAGCGAGACAAAACCAGCCGCTTGGTCATTTTTTGTCCACCTGTCTGCATCACAAGGAAATATACCCCTGCCGGTAAGCCATTCGCTTCAAAGGTGAATTCATGCAGCCCAGCGGTTTGTTGTTCCTGCCGAACAGGTTGAACCACGAGATTGCCAAGAGCATTGAATATTTGGATGTCAACATCCTGCGCGATGGGCAAAGTATACGCAATGGTGGTGCTGGTAGTGAAGGGGTTTGGCGTTGCATCTACACTGGCCGTTGTTTCTGTAGTTGCGGGCTTCAGGGTGGTCGGCTCGGATGATTCCGGATTTTGATGTTTTTGTTCTGCATCGTATATCCATTCGTCCATATCACCCGAATTCGTCATTTGGTAAACACCGCCGCAGCCCTCAATAACTGCCAGGAAGGTGGTGCTTCCTTTGGTCTCAAAACCAGGGCGCAATAAAATTTCCTGACCTCCATCGTAGGTAATATTATTGCCAGGGGCAATCATCAGATTGGCATTTATGACTACACCTGCTTCAAAAACCAATGGACGGGAGACTGATGGGATGGCATAGGTTGGATAATACTCGAATTGACAAGCCCGTGCAGGGTATAGATAATTGATGGTAGCAATATCGCCATCGCTGTATTCTGTAGCATTGCCGAAGCTCTCACCGTGAAGCGCTACGATGGTAGGTTGTCCGTTTGCACTAAATGCATACGGACCATAGTGCATCAAAGAAGCAAAGTCATAAGGGCCAATGGGCGTGCCGTCGGTGATATGCTTGTCGAAATTGTGCGCTTTGCCCGCTTGGATATTTGCCGCAAGGACCACCACAAAAACATCACGGTCTACGCGGGATTGTTCGTGCCACAATCCGGCAGCATGGGCTATTTCATGAATGATTGCAGGAAAATAGCATCCGTTTCCCCCGTTTCCTGGAGCAAAAGGGTCCATTAAATTGATATTTTGAACACCACCCTGCATCCCAACAAATGAAGAACATTCCGATGCAGGCGTAAACCTGATACGATTGGGCGCAAAAGGATTCTGTTCCAAATACAGGTGGGTCGAGCCACTGATGTATTCGCAACTGGCCACGATCAAATTATAATATTCGTCTGT
>JACMMM010000218.1 GCA_014379065.1 Saprospiraceae bacterium | reverse complement strand
GTCTGTCAACGCATATCAGACTGGGCAGGGCCTCCCTGCCGGCTTTCAGGCGCACCAGACGATTGAGGGCACCATTGATGTTTTCCACTGGGCGGCTGTGCCTTCGCTTGCGAACGCTGCGGAGCAGCTCATCCGCGTTACTTCGTAAGGTACCATTGCGCGACCAACGGTAGAAATGGTAGTAGATCGATTGCCATTTGGGATAGCGGCTGTCCAAATTACGCCATTGGGTGCCGGTGCGAACCATCCAGAGAATGGCATTGAGAATGGTACGCAAATCGTGGATTTTAGTCTTTTGCACGGGTAGCAGATCTTGGATAACTTGTCCCGGCGGGGAACCGCACTGGGAGTCACCGGGCCGCCGGAGCGGTCAGCTCGGAAAACCGGGTTTGCATAACTTGAAGGTTTGGTCACCACCAAGTTAGCGACTGGCTCCCACTTTTGCCCCCGACTCGTCCCAAACACGCTCTAAACCAATATGCACACTTATATTATCAAGTTAAGACACATCCTTCCGGCTTTCCTAATCATTGCCGTCTCCACAGTTCTCGGCCTGTCTTTCGTTCGATGGTTACTGGCAATTCACTTTGAACTCGTTGACATCAAGGAAGAGGTGTGGGAGATATGGCTTCCAATGGCACTTCCTTGGATACCCGTCTTAATTTGGTTAAGACCGAAATTTCGCATTTTAACCTTCAAAGACAACGACAATGGACGCATCTACTTTCAGCTCGTTGCAGCAGGGGCGATTACCGCCTCCCTGATGGTAGCGCAAAATTATCTGTCTACTGCAACGGGCAAACTCGAACGGGTAAACGCTGTTAGCCAAATCGCTACCACTAAGAAAGCCAGGTATTACACGATCAATCACTTTGAAGTAGCCCAGTCATTCAGTGGTTCCTATACTGATTTTCGAACCAGTGGCAAATACAACAACTATTTGAATTTTGATATTTATTTCGTTTGCCCCATCGTATCGGACACCTCCGAAAGAATTCCTGAAACTCCAAAATACTGGTATGGGGTGAAGTTTCACGAGCAGATCAGCAATAAAATCAACAATGAGGAAAAAGAAAAGAAGTACAATATCTTCTATAAGGAGTGTCTGAGAAAAATGGACAAATACCAATTCCATTCATCGCAGTATTTTGAGAGGGTGCCCACCTCAGACGATAAAGAAGGCTACCTGAAAGCGGCGGAGGCAAGAATCAAACAGCCAATCACGAAAAATACGGTTATTCTTCAACCGAAGTTTGAGCCATTTGAAGCTCGTAATGGTAATCAATTCGCCTGGATTTTCGGTTCGTTTGGCATTGGCCTTTCCATACTGCTCTTTTCCCTAATCTGGCCTTCCTACAGTAAGGTTGAACATCTAAGACAACTGGCGGGCAAAAAGCCCAAACAGGACGATTTAGTTGATGCATTAAAGTATTTGATACCACAAGGAAGCCATTTTGCAACCACCATCATTCTTGACCTGAACCTGCTGGTCTTCCTGCTAATGATCTTTTCTGGTATTCATGTTTTTTCACCCAACGGGATAGAATTACTCGAATGGGGAGCCAATCGAAGGGCTGAAACAACGGGTGGGGAGTGGTGGAGACTTTTGACGAGCATGTTTTTGCACGGTGGTCTGATGCATTTGGTATCCAATATTTTTGGCTTAGTCATGGCCGCCATCTTTGTGGAACCCTTGCTGGGAAGAAACAAGTACCTTATTCTGTATCTGTTGGCGGGGCTTTGTGGCAGTTTAACCAGTATTTGGTGGTATGAGAATACGATCAGTGTCGGGGCATCGGGGTCCATATTTGGCTTGTATGGAGCCGTCTTGGGCTTATTATTGACAAACGCCTTTCCTCGATACGAGAAAAAAGGTATATTAATCCTGATAGGAATTTACGTGGTTTTCAACTTGGTATGGGGATTAACGGGAGGTATTGACAATGCCGCCCATATCGGAGGATTGTTAAGTGGGGTCGTAATAGGGATTATGCTCTACTCATTTGACAAGAAAGAGACGAACGCCAGTTAACTCGATTCCTGTACCGACTATCAGCTTGCTCAATCGCATCGCTACAGCAGGTAGCCCTATCGTAAAATAGCCGAACCACTCTGGAAACAGGCAAAAGCACTTTGTAAACAACTGTATACAGGTTATAAACTTGATAAAAACAAGCTCGAATCGGGGGAAAAAATAAGTTGTAAAAGGAAAAACCATTGCTGTTTTAAGCATCAATGTGGAGAATACACTGTCCATTCTCCGTATAAAATGCGCAGATAACCTTGCCAGTGCGGAGAATAGCTACTATATTCACCGCATTTTGTGCGGTGAATAGCCTTGTATATTTATCAACATCCCAAATGGCCAGCGTTCACCTGGAGCCAGGCAAGCCTGGAACTGCTCTTAGGAACGGTTCGCCATCGTCAAGGGCGTTTGATAGGCCGGATGGAAGCTTTGGGCTTCGATTTGCGGGCCGAAGCGGTGCTGCACAACCTGACGCTCGATATTTTAAAGTCGAACGAAATTGAAGGTGAAATGCTTGACCCTGAACAAGTTCACTCTTCGGTTGCTCGCCGACTGGGCATGGACATCGCCGGTCTAATTCCTGCGGATCGACACGTAGAGAGGGCAGTTGAGATGATGGTGGATGCAGCCCAAAATTTCAATCAGCCCCTTACCAAAGATCGTTTATTTGGTTGGCATTCGGCCCTGTTCCCGGCTGGACGCAGTGGTATGCGCAGAATCGGCGCGGGGGCCTGGCGGGATCATCAAACTGGCCCCATGCAGGTGGTTTCCGGCCCGGTGGGACGGGAGCGGGTTCACTTTGTAGCCCCTGAGTCGGAAGTTCTCGAAAAAGAGATGCAGCAATTGATGGAGTGGTTTAACACCGAGATGGCGACTGATCCGGTGTTAAAAGCCGCGATCGCTCATTTGTGGCTTCTTACCATCCATCCTTTTGATGACGGCAATGGCCGGATTGCCCGCACGATCGCGGATATGCAGCTGGCACGCGCGGACGGAACCACCCAACGCTTTTATAGTATGTCGGCTCAAATCCGACAGGAACGTAGCGCCTATTACCAGATGCTGGAAAAGACCCAGCAAGGAACGTTGGACATTACGGCGTGGCTGGAATGGTTCCTTCTCTGCCTGAATCGGGCGTTGGAAGCCACCGAGCACACGCTGGCTGACGTGCTAAAGAAAGCCCGTTTCTGGCAAGAGAATACGGTAAAACCATTCAATGACCGGCAGCGTCTGATGCTTAACAAACTATTGGATGGCTTTGAAGGCAAACTGACCTCCTCCAAGTGGGCAAAAATTGCCAAGTGCTCCCAGGATACAGCAACCCGTGATATACAAAGCCTGATTGATCAGGGGATATTGCTGAAGGAGTCAGCCGGAGGACGAAGTACCAGTTATGTATTGAGAGATGGTTCAATGCATTCTTGGTAGGCGAGGGCGTACTACTTCCTTTCGAGGAGATGATTGCCGTGGTGGCTGGTGTTATAAGTGACTTGGCTGGGGTTTTCTAACCTCACCTGATTGAGATCGGCTTAGCGGGTGCGGAGAAAATACCTAAATTCTCCGCCTGATGGCCTGCCCTAAACGATTATTGAAAATAATTTACGGATAGTCAGTAACGATTGACCGTCAGGTTGATAACCTTTCCGAAGAAACACCCTAACTTCACTTACTTGCCTTGTCAGTTATCAACCACTCTCAACCGTTCAATTATGGAAACTAAATCCCTTTCCCTCAACTATGCCTTGGATAATCAATACTTCTTGCGCAATGGACCCAACAAGGATGTGTATTTGTACCTCTCGCTGACCGGAGGCCCTTCCCCAAAGCAATCCCAGCGGCCTCCCCTCAACCTTGCCCTCGTCCTGGACCGTTCCGGTTCAATGAGCGGCGAAAAGTTGGCGTACGCTAAAAAAGCCGTCAGTTTTGTGGTCAACCATCTTTCCCCCACCGATACCTTATCCATCGTTCACTACGACGATCAGGTCGAGGTCGTGCAAAAGGCCGCCCCCGTATCAGACAAAACATTCCTCCACCAAAAGGTAGACCGCATCGCAGCCGGAGGGTCAACCAACTTGAGCGGGGGAATGCTGGAAGGATACAATCAGGTGAATTCGGTTAAGCAACCCAAGTACGTCAATCGAGTACTGCTGCTCTCGGACGGCTTGGCCAATGTGGGGGTAACTGAGCCCCAGGAATTGCAGCAACTCGCCCAGCGGCAATTCCGGCAAGAGCAGCTCTCGCTTTCTACCTTCGGGGTTGGCGCCGATTTCAATGAAGACTTAATGACCAACCTGGCCGAGTACGGGGCTGGCAACTACTTCTTCATTGCGTCCCCGGATCAGATACCGGCCATTTTTGCCAAAGAACTGGCTGGCTTGTTGTCGGTGGTGGCACAAGGGGTGCAAGTAGAAGTTACTTTTCCGGATACTTATTTGACGTGTTCCCGGGTGGATGGCTACCCGTATGTGGTAGAAGAAGACCGGGTGGTGATCAAGCTCGGGGATATCTTCTCCCAACAGGAGAAGGGAATGTTGTTGAAGTTTGACTGTGATCAACCTTTCGAGCGAGACATTGCCTTCGGGATTAGCCTTACGTATAGCGATGCCACTGCCCAGTTAAGCCCGGTGAAAGAACGCCATCAGCTCCCGCTTCAAGTGACGGAAAGTGAGGAAACATGGCGTTCGGGGT
>JACMMM010000217.1 GCA_014379065.1 Saprospiraceae bacterium | reverse complement strand
TGACATCGCAAAAAGCAAAACGCCGACCCCTCTTCAGAGGCCGGCACCTTGATAAAACGGTAGAGAGATTACGGTCAAAAATCAGGCGTAGTGATAAAATCCCGAAGAATATTCGGGACGAAAACGTTCACAGGATATAATTTTTGACAGGATTTACAGGATAAACAGGATATTTTTAATCCTGTTTATCCTGTAAATCCTGTCAAAAATTGCAAATGAAGCGGATGCGTCAACCGGATTAGTTTCTCATAGTGGGTGGTTGACTTTCCCGTCGTTGTACCGGCTGCTTTAGCTGCCGGAGTGTAAGTAGTGGGCGGCTAAAAGTCGTCCCTACATTTTCACAAACCTCTGAGTAGCAATGCGTCGCCCCTCTTCCAGCAAGTTCACGAAGTAAACCCCTGGTGCAAACGCAGCCACGGCAAGTGTAGATTGGAAAGTTTGCTCGGACACCACGCGCCCCATCGCGTCGGTAACCACTAATTGATGCTGTTGGAATATTTCGCCGACAAAACGAAGGTTCAACACCTCGTTCGCAGGGTTGGGATAGAGCACCAATCCACCTGTCTCATTGTTTTCCACGAGCGTTGGCTGGCTCAAATTGCCCTCGCCGTTGCCGCCGCCGAAATTGGCGGTTGTGGTCAGCAATTTTGCGCCAGAATATGCCGAACAACTGGCTTTCACCCGCCAATTATAAGAAGTACTAGGCTGC
The DNA here is from genome assembly GCA_014379065.1 of Saprospiraceae bacterium. GTDB lineage: Bacteria > Bacteroidota > Bacteroidia > Chitinophagales > Saprospiraceae > M3007. The sequence continues at coordinate 3,829 of JACMMM010000217.1, read as the reverse complement.
AATCCGCTGATTACGACACTCGTGACCGACACCGCACCGAGCGTGAACCAATCGCTGGAATTGGCCAGTTTGATTTGCAAGGTGTAGCTGGTGGCACCGCTTACCGCCGACCAAGAAATGACAGCGTAGGTACTACCGATGGTGTTGTTGTTGAGTGTGGAAGGTGGGTCGCAAGAGCCGCCGCCGCCCGAAGTAGGTGTGCTGAAACTGGACGTAGCCGACCACACCGAGCAATTGGCTTTCACCTGCCAAATATAGTTGGTAGCGGCGGTCAAATTATTCAGTACGAGGGATACGGAGGCGGTGTTGCCTGCGGTAGTCCAATTGCTGGCGCCACTAATTTTGTATTGCACGGTGTAAGTGCTTGCACCAGTCACGCCGGTCCAAATAAGGGTGGCCGAAGTAGCGGAGATGCTCACTGCTCCAAGTCCACTGGGTGCGTTACAAGGGTTGCCGCCACCAGTTCCTGGGGTGGTAAAATTGGATGTGGGAGAATAATTGGAGCAGTCGGTTTTAACCTGCCAGTTATAGGCGCTGTTGGCGGTCAAATTGCTCAGGTTGTAGGTAGCAGCAGTGCTCGTCCCGGCGATTATCCAAGAGCCTGAGGTGTTGAGTTTGTATTGCACAGTATAGCTCGTCGCGCCCGCTACTGGAACCCAGTTCAAGGTGGCAGAAGTGCTTGTGATATTTGACGCAGCCAGACCAGTGGGAACGACGCCAGACTGTGGAACGCAAGCGGAACTCGACACTTTGTCCCTTATCCGTGCACCTGGTGTGGCACCAAATCCTTTGTTGAAATTGATTCCATAGCCCGTCAAATGGCAGTAACTCATGATGGTACCGCCATTGACGGGAGCCGGGCCGGGGGAGCAGGAGCCTTCAGGGTTTACGCAGTTGTCAAGGGCGCCCGTGGGCCAGTTGCAGGAGTGGGTGTGCCAGGAACCAAGGTTGTGCCCCAGTTCGTGCGTCACTACTTCGACTGTCCAGGAGTATGTCGGCACATTTTGAAACGAGGTAGTGATGGCACTCACCCCAAAAGCGTATTGTTTGACACAAATCACGTCCACATAAGCGATGCCGCCGCCGAGGCTGCGCGTGCTGAGCAGGTGGGCGAGGTTTCCGTTGAAGGTGGTGCCTCGCGTTTGGCGAAAAGCGTTGAGCACCGCGCTCGTGCTGTTGTAGCCAACGTAGGGGTCGGAGCTCGTCCAAACATAGATTTGGGAGATTACCACGCCAACGTTTTCATTCGCATAGAGCGTGGCGATTTGGTTGAAAAGGGACGTGACGTAATTGCTTACGGTAGTGGTGTTAGAACCTTTGTCGGTGTACAGTTTATAGTCGCATTCAAAGTAAATTTGTACAGTTTTGCAGCCGACGCCTCGGTCGCCGGAGCTTGGTTGGCCGCCATCATCGCCCATGAGCGATTCTTCGTCCGAGAAGCAGTGGTTGGGTGATAACGCGATTAGATTCTGGGTTTTGTAATAGACATAATTGTCTGAACCATCCTCCATCTGGCCGAGTTGATAAGTGCCACTTTCGTCGGCAACCATAGCCATCACGCCACTACAGGTGATGCTGAGAGAAGCGACGGAGTTTGCATTGCCGAGCACGATACCGCGATAGTGAATGGCTCGTTGGTACGGCACACTGTTTTGGGTGTTGGTGCTCACAAAGAAGTCGGGAGCGAGGATTTCCACTTGGGCAAGTTCGAGTTCGATTGTTCCGTCGGCGGTTGGGATTGCAAAACGGAGGGCTTGAGGGGCGGCCTGGAGCAGTTCGGCGACAGCAGCCTGATCGAGATTTAGGATACTGGAGTTTCCAACGACCAATTGCACGTCGCTGCGCTCTTGGGCTTTTTGGAACAAGGCTACTGGTCTAAAATTGGCGAAAGCACGGTAGCCTTCCAGCCATGCTGCCACCGGTTTGGTAGCATCCTGTGCGGATAGGTTATTGGGCAAGAAGAGGATTAGGAAAAGGTAAAACAAAACGGCCAATGGGCGGTAGGGTAGAGTGATTAAACGATTAGTGCGCATAATTAAAAGATTGAAAAAGATGATGATGAAATCGGATGAGAAAATTTTTCGATTGATTCGATTGGTGGGATTGATTCGATTGGGACGATTAGAAGTTGAGAATGCCTTTCCTTTGTCAGAAAGCGGATTGCCCATTTTAACTAATCGCGCCAATCGAATCAATCCCACCAATCGAAAAATCGAATCAATCTATTTGCCAGACTTTTCAAAGAACATGGTCAACCTCAACGGTCAATTGCTTCCCATCCTTCCCGATTCGTTCGCCTTGCTGCAAAGGGCGACTTATTACGGCGACGGACTTTTTGAAACGCTGCGGGCTTTCGAGGGGCAAGTACCCTTTTGGCCGCTGCACTGGGAGCGATTTTCAAATGGACTGAAGGTTTTAGGTTTTGAGGTGCCGTCCCATTGGACGAGCGATTATTTTATAAAAGAGATACTGAAAACCAGCCCGCACAATGCACGAATCCGCCTGACGGTGTGGCGTTCGCTGGGAGGGCTTTACTTGCCCACGGACAATACGCCGCAATTCCTTGTCACAACAGAACCGTTGCAATCGGGTGTTTTCGAAGGTTTGGGGTCCGGACTTGAAGTGTGTCTCTGTGAGACGGTGCGGCTGCCTGTTGATTCCCTTTCGGGGATTAAAATACTAGGTGGAGCGCGTTATGTTGCGGCAGCCAGAGAAGCCCGTGCGAAGGGGGTGGATGATGTCATAGTGTTGAATGCGCCCGGGCGTGTTTGCGAGGCGACGGGCAGCAATATTATTTGGTTGGAAGGCGACATAGTGTTTGTCCCGTCGTCGTTCGATGGGCAAATAAATGGCACTTTGCTGAAATTGTTGTGCACCCTCCTTCGGGCGGAGGGTTGGGAAGTGCGCGAAAAGCCCACTCTAGTGGACGATCTTTTGGGTGCCGATGAAGTATTGTTAACCAATGCCATCCGGGGTATCCGCTGGGTGCGGAAATTCGAGGGAAAGGTTTTTGGTCACGAAAAATCTTTGCACTTTAACTATTTACTGGTGAAGCATTTAAAAGAAAAACTAACCCAAAATAGGTAGTGTTTTCGACCTTTCTAGCCCCTCATTTTGGAGGCAAAAAATGGTTGAAAAAAACTTTTGCTACGCTGAAACTTTAACACTTGAACATCTATGGAAATCTCCCAACAAGATATTCTCCTTCGCCAAATCCGCTTTTGGCTCGCCGTCTTCGTCGTGCTGCTCGTGCTCAGCGGACTCACTGCTTTCCCCATTCAGACCGAACTGAACTGGCTCGCGCATTACCACCATCTCTTCCCGGACAGCCTCCGTTTTTGGCTCGAAACCACGACTGCCGCCATCAATGACACCTACACAAAATACCCTCAACTTGCCTACGGCTACGACTGGTTGGCCTTTGCGCACATCGTGATCGGCGTGGCGTTTATCGGCCCTTGGCGCGACCCGGTGCGGAACATTTGGGTGATAGAATGGGGCATGATTGCATGCATCCTCGTGCCTTTTTTGGCCTTCATTTTTGGCCCCATTCGAGAAATTCCTGTCTTTTGGCGGTTTATTGATACTTCCTTTGGGGTGTTTGGGATTTTGCCATTGTGGTGGGTGAGAAGGAAGATTAAGGTGCTGGAGGGGATGGAGTAGATTTCTACGGGGTTGGTTTTTGACAGGATTTACAGACGGTTTTCACCTTGGAGACCGTGCCCTCATTTGCTGCTCGAAATACCAAGCTGAGCGTGTCCTCCTGAGGCCCTCAGCACCAAAAATGGCGCTTAAAATCGGGAATGAACCGCTGGAACGTACCTTTGGC
>JACMMM010000025.1 GCA_014379065.1 Saprospiraceae bacterium | reverse complement strand
GCTAATCACGTTGGCAGAACACCTTTGGATAACAACGAATCCCCCGAGCAGCGCTTACTTGGACATTGGACATTCCTTGTTGGACATTGCCTGCCTGCCGGTAGGCAGGGATATTCTTCAGGCTGCGTTGCGCTCATCCACTTCGGTGAGCACTGCTCCAGCAAATTTGCTGTTCAGTGCGCGCAGGAATTGGAGCGATTCTTTGTCGGCGTTTTTCAGTATCGAGTTGGCGTTAAAAACGGCCAGCACTTTGTCGGCAAAGGGCACAAGCTCTTGTGCATCAGAATATTGGTTAAGGGCTGCTGACTCCATTAATACATAATCGTAATGCTGGTGGAGTTCAGCGAGGAAGGCCCGAAACTGTTCCGGTTCAAGCAATTCGGCGGGCGATTTTGGAAGGCCGGTATTGCCCAGGATATCCACGCGTTGGACTTCGCTTTGTTCGGAAGTTTGGGTTTTGAGTTGGAATACATCGGCCAATCCATGTGCTTGAATGACTTTGTTCAGGATGTCTTTGTTGGCGCTGGGCTGATCAGTGAACGTTTCGGGGAGCGGGGCCTTGAAATTGGTGTCGAGCATGAGCACCCGCTTGTTGTTGAATGCCAGCGAATGCGCCAGAGAAAGCATCGCGAACGTTTTTCCCTCCTTGGTTTTTGGACTGACCAGCAGGATGTTGCCACCGCCGGAAGCAATTATTTGTCCCCGGATTTTGCGCAAGCTTTCCCGGAATGCTGCATAAGTTCCTTCTTGGTTATTGGCAGAAAAGATACGCTCCAAATCAAAGCCTTTGACCGGAACAACTGGGATGGTGCCGAGAAGTGGGAGTCCATTGGTGTATTTTTTGAACAGGTCGGGCGACTGGATGGTATTGTCCAGGTAAGCCAGCCCAAACAAGACAATGACCGTTAGACTACCTACTACGATGGCCGCAAAAATACTGATCAACGTGCGGCGATCTGGCTCCGGCCATTCGGGCAACTGTCCATTCTGAACGATGGAAAGTGGGTTTTCGGCGTTTTCCAAGGTCAGCTTGGCTTTGATATACTCGTCGTTTATTTTGTCGAATTCGAGTTGCGCATTGTCCTGCTCTGCCTGAAGTTTGGAGAACACCTCGTCGCTGACCACCATGCTGCTGAGTTTGTTTTTGAGGGTATATAATTCGCTACTTGTGTGGCGGTAACTTTCTTCTGCTTCGATGCGGTCAAGGTCATTGTCTACACGGTCTTTGTAGAGGTCTTCCTTGGTTTTTTTGCCTTCCTCGTTTCGCGGGCGGCCTTGCGAGCGGGCGGAGGAGCGCATGGCCTCATCCAGTTCGGATTTGGCGGTGGCGAGTTCTTCTGCGAGTTCTTCGTTTTTCCCGCCAGCCTCGGCATTTCTGCGCGTGAGATCGCGCACCCGCTCCATTTGTTCGGCGGTATTGTTTTTTTCCAGCAGTCGGCTCTGAATTTCTCGGGCATCGCGCGATTCGCGGTCGCCTTCGTATTTTTTAATGCGGCTGACGGATTCAGCGGCGGACATTTTTTTAGCAGCGGCGCGTTGGCGCTCGAATTCCAGTTTCGCGATTTGACTTACCAATTCCTCGCTTTGCTTGCCCATCACGGGGAGGCCCTTTTGTTTCAAATATTCAAATTTCAGGTCGGCGATGGAATCCACGACTGCCTTCTTTTCGGCGGCGAGTTTGGTGTACGATTCCACGTTTTGTCGCTTGTCGCGCACCAGTAGGTTGTAATAGTAGGTCAAAAAGCGGTTGGCGTAGGAATTCGCCAAATGCTGGGAAAGTGCCGGGATTTCAGTCGTGACGGAAACATCGAGATAGTCCGTTTGGGCCTTTCTTTTAACTGAAAGACCGCGCAAAATCGCGTCGTTGTCGTAGCCGTAGGCACGGGCAATTTTGTCCAACAAGAAATCGAACTGCGGGCTAAAAGAGGGATCTTCGAGGCTATCCAAATGAATCTTTTGAAGTTGGGCGAAGAGCGATTTTTTCTCTTCTTCTGAAAAATTGGCCAACCCAAGGTTTGGTTGCCGAAACGGTTTTTCCGTTCCATTGCCAGCCTCGACAGCCAAATCGTGCTGGAGCATTTCAATCGTAACCAACTTGATGGCCGTGCGCGATTGGGCAAATTCCAGCAGGTTCGAAAACGCATTGTCAACCTGGTATTGCTGCACAAAAGCGTCGGAATTGTCGGACTTGATGCCCTTGTAATTGACGATGCCCGTGGCCATCACCACGCTCGATTTGAAGCGCGCTGGTTTTTGCCCGATAAAGAAAAAGGTGCCTATGGCCGCAGCAGCCATGACGCCCAGGATGAGCCATTTGCGGCGGAGGAGTATGTTGAGGAGGTATGTTAAATCCATTGTTGGGATAAAATGTAATCTGGTTGATTAAAATACAGTCAATATTGGAGAAGCGGTACCATTTTATATCTCGTCAATCATCAATCAGACCTAATTCGCCCGAAGTTCGTGATGACACACATTCATCCCGGCAAAGGTAGTGCCAACTGCCACTGTTAACCGCATTACTGCACCCAAAGCCATTTTTCCACCGCCACCGCCCGGCCATTTACATCGCGCAAAAGGATGGAATACAGGCCGGAGGGCGAATCGGGCAACTTGAGCCAGCCTTTTTCGCCAACGCTTATATTTTGCACCTCGCGGCCATCCATCGAACGGATTTCCAAACGCCAGATGTTTTCATTGGCATCTTCTCCGACAACTTCAAAATAAGCCAAGCCTTGTCCAGAAGTGACCCGCAGATTGTATCCGCTGAAAGCAAAACTCAAGGCCCGCACGGGGCTTTTTGAAGATTGGCCAGAATAGTCAAGCTGATCAAAACGATAATAATTCAGGCCTTTGTACGGACTTGGATCGTTGAATACATAGCTCGTTTCACTCGATGCACCATTGCCCCGGCAGGGCATTTCTCCGATGTTTTTCCAGGTAAAACCGTCGCTGCTACGCTGCATGGTAAAGTGCGAACACTCTTTTTCAGAACCCGTAATCCATTGGAGTTGGGCCGTTTTCCCGAGGTGTTTTGCAGTGAATTCAAGAAGCTCAATTGGCAGCGAAGCATTTACGGCAGCTAGCGCGTCCACCCGCCCCCAGCCATACACGTTGTTGGGGTGTGAATTGGCATTGTCGTTACCACAAAATGGGGCTGCGGCAAAACGCGTCACGGCATTGTTTCGCATTAAATCTTCTAGCTCATCCACATTACCAATTAGGTCGGGGCGGGCACACATGATGAGCGCTGCTACGCCTACTACGTGTGGGCCAGCCATGCTGGTGCCGCTCTTGGTGCCGTAACCGTAATTATTCGAATTGTTGTCAGTGCCCACACAAGAACGGACCCCTGAGCCTGGCGCTGCAATATCGGGTTTCATAATATTGGTATAAACCGTGACAGGGCCGCGGCTGCTGTAATTTGCAATATCGTCATTGGCCACGTTGGTAGTGGCCCCTACCGAAAAACTTGCATCAAAAATGGCTGCCGGGCTATCGACTGTGCTGCAACCTGGTCCATTATTACTTGCCGAAACGACCACAACGATACCCGCCGCCCGCACATTTTCCACTACAGCTTCCATATCGGGGAAATTGCCTGCATTGCAGCCTTCTGAAGTGGGGCAGCTCCATGAATTATTGATCACATGGGGCGCCATGGAGGGGTCTTCGTTTTGATCGTTGAGATCCGTAGGAGCCACGAACCACTCAAAACATTCAATGTAGGTTGCGGGCGTACCATCGCCTTCTTCCATATTGCGGCACCCTATCCATTGAGCTTCTGGGGCCACCCCAATGTTATTGTTGCCTTCACTGCCCACCATGGTGCCCATAGTGTGCGTGCCGTGGTCGGTATCGTCACAGGGTTCGTCCAAATCAAGCCCACAAGAATTGTTCCCACCATTGATCAGCGCATGGATGGCGTCGTGCCAGTTATAATTGTGGTCGGCCGTACTACCGTTCCAGCCTCGATATTTTTCCTTGATGGCCTGGTGTTCCCATTCATATCCAGTGTCTTGTCCACCTACCACAATACCTGACCCTTTTATGGGAGGGTTTTTATTCCACACATCATCTGCGTTTATTTTGATGATCCCCCATTCAACCGAACGATCTTGAGCAGGCGTATTTGCGCCCACAAGGGGTGGAAGTTCCAAATGCCAAATTGGGTTGGTTCTCAAATGGCCCACTTCGGGCATTTGGGCAATTTGTTCCATCAAGGCCCTTGAACCTTTGGCCCAAATAGCGTTGATGATCCAGAAAGAATGGAGCGGAACGTTTTTATTCTGTAGCACATCACGAACCGTGCGCTGGTCTTTTTCGGCAAAAGCAGAAAGCGTCTCGAACACGTATTTTCCTTTTTCCTCCTTTTTGCGCATTTGTTTGGCCGCACTCACGTCGGCCTTTTTCTGCATAATAATAAAGAATTCGACCGCAGAATCGGGTTTTTGGGCATAGTCCCAGAGTTTTGGGTCAATTTTGGAGCGCCAATCTGGATTTTGGGCGAAACCGGATTGGTAAAAACAACCGAGAAGTAGCAGGAACAACAGAGATTTGCGCATAATATTCTTTTTAAAAGCGGCCAAATGTATTCAAAACGCCATTGTTAATGGTCATTTTCTTTAAAAAACAGGCTTCTCAAAAGGTTTCCTACTTTTCGCCTGTAAAACGTGGGCGTATTACCTTAACAACATTTTCCATGAAAAAACTACTCCTCTGTCTCCTGATTCTCAGTATGGCTATTTGTTCCATCCCGAGCGTTAATGGTCAAAAGTCAACAGTTAATGGTCAAAATTCAATCTTCAACGACGCCTGGCATATCGTGGCTGACAAGATTGATCCGGCCAATTATTACGGCATCACGGTCGCCAATGGCATGATCGGCCTGGTGTCGTCGCCCGATCCAATGCGCGTCAAAGATGTGGTGCTCAACGGCGCTTATGACAACTATGGGCGCGGACGAGTGAGCAACATTCTCAAAGGGTTCAACTTTATGAACATGAACCTCGATGTGGATGGCCGACGCATGGGCCGAGCCGATATTTCGGCCTACAAGCAAGCGCTGGACATGCGCCACGCCCAACTTACCACAAGTTTCGATGTGGGCGACAAACTCAGCGTGAGTCATACCCTCATGGCCTTGCGCCACTTGCCTTATTCAGCCTTGAGCATCATTGAAATTACGGCCAAAAAAGACGTGACCATCACTCCCATGGCGGTCATCGAAGCCCCGGATATGTTGCAGGATGTACGCAATCTTTATGCCGAAATTGACCGTCCACATGTACTCATTCCCCTCCTGACTTCGGTTGGGAAAAGCCCTTCGGGCAAATACACCGTGGCGGCTTCGTCCAGTTTTATTTTTGAAGAACCGCACGGCTCGGAGCCAGATCTTATCCATGAAGATTGGGACTACAACATGCACTTGTTGAAATTCTACAAAAAACTAAAGGCTGGAGAAACCTACAAATTTGCCGTCGTGGGCACCCTGATCAGCACCGCACATACGATGGATGCGCACAATGAGGCCGAACGCCTTACCATTTTCGCCGCACTCGAACGCACCGAACGCCTGCTGAAACGCCACAATGAGGAGTGGGACAAACTTTGGGCTTCGGACATCACCATAGAAGGCGATGTGGATGCTACCCGTGATGTGCATTCCGCCATGTACCATCTGTACTCTTTCGGGCGGGAAGGCACAGCGCTCAGCCTTTCGCCCATGGGCCTGAGCGGTCTGGGCTACAATGGCCACGTTTTCTGGGACACAGAGCTTTGGATGTACCCGCCCATGCTGTTGCTCCACCCGGAAATCGCCAAATCCTTCCTTGAATTCCGTTACCAATTGCTTGATGAAGCCAAGCAAAACGCTTTTTCTCACGGTTACCGCGGCGCCATGTATCCTTGGGAAAGCACCACAACGGGTCAGGAGGAAACGCCCGTTTGGGCACTCACCGGGCCGTTTCAGCACCATATTACCGGCTGTGTGGGTTGGGCGGCCTGGCAGTATTATTTGGTGACCAAAGACAAAACCTGGCTGAGAGAGCGGGGTTGGCCCATCTTGAAAGAAGTGGCCGATTTCTGGACTTCCCGCGTAGAAAGAAATGGCTTGGGTCATTACGACATTATAAACGTCATTGGCGCAAACGAGTGGGAAGAGAACATTGACAACAACGCCTTCACCAATGGTATGGCAATCACCGCATTGCGCTATGGTACAGATGCCGCTATAGAATTGGGCATGACGCCCAATCCTGACTGGGCATTGGTCGCCGACAATATCCCAATCCTGAAATTCCCCGACGGCACCACAAAAGAAAACGCTACGTATAAAGGTCAAACCATCAAGCAAGCGGATGTGAACCTGCTCGCCTACCCACTCAAGGTCATTACCGATCCTGTCCAAATCAAAAAGGACCTCGACTACTACGAACCTCGCATGGCCAAAGATGGCCCGGCCATGGGCAACGCCATCCTCACTGTTTCCGCCGCCCGGGCGGGCGATGCAGAGCGGGCGCACAGACTTTGGGTGAGCAGTTACAAGCTCAACGAAGTGCCGCCTTTTGGGGTGCTTTCAGAATCGGCTGGTGGCACCAATCCGTATTTCGCCACGGGCGCGGGTGGGTTCTTGCAAGCCACCATTATGGGTTTTGGCGGGCTGGATATTACGCCGCAGGGGATCGTGCAGTTGAAAACGAAATTGCCCAAGGGGTGGAAGTCGTTGACGATTACGGGGGTGGGGGTGGAGAAGAAGACATTTGTGGTGAAGTAATTTTGAAAAAACTTGAATTTCAGGACTGTAAGTAATTTGCCCAGTGCACTATGTGTTGATCCCAGTTTCTCGTACGAAATGGCCAATCCATTTTTGAAATCCACATTTTGAGGATAGGCCTTGTGCAGGTCCTTTGTCATGCTAGAGGCCTCTTCATAATAAGTCAATGCTTCCGGTAAATTGCCCAGCGCGGTGTGGATCTTTCCGAGTTTGGAATACGAAATGGCTAATGCGTATTTGAAACCCGCATTTTGCGGATAGGCTTCGTGGAGTTCTTCTAATAATCGCTTTGCGTTTTCAAAAAAAGTCAAAGCCTGCGGCAAATTGCCGAGTGTGATGTACGTATCTCCGAGTTTTTCGTACGAAATGGCAAGATTCCCTTTATATAATGAGCGTCTAGGGTTGGCTTTTAGCATATCGGCGTATACTTTTTGGCTGTCCAATTCCGCCTGCGCCGTTTCGATCCGCTTTTGTTCCTGAATGATTTGGGCTGTGCGCTGGGCGGGGTTTATGCCTTCGAGTTTGGCGATGGCCTCGGCTATTTTGCCGTCTTTGAACAGTTGCAGGGCTTCTTTGTAAATCGGCGTCACGTCGTCAAAATTGACCCGTGCAAATTTCTCGGCGAGTTGGTCCAGTTCCTTTTTTTGCTCTTCGTAGGCTTTTTGGAGTTGTTGTGTTTGCTCGCCGTATTGCTGCGCGTTGTTGTTGACGAGTTCGTAGCCCGCCTTTTGCACATGGGGAAAATGCTGGCAATTTTGCCAAAGCCCACTTCGGAGCCTTCCTGTAAAAATTTTGATACCCTCCGACATCGGTAGCGCATATCCTTTCCCGTAGGGAATCCCTGTTTATAGATTTTCCAGAGACGTTTACAAAACCCCGTATGGGGCCTGACATGGGTGAAAGGAAACTCCATAGGGGGTTTTGAAATGATTGGTTGTCATTGCTATAAACAGGAATTCCCTACGGGAAAAGTCTATTGGTGCCGATAGTGGCCGACGCAGGTGTTTTTTAAGAAAAGCACTAACATCCAATTTTAGTCCTGTGTTGAACGTTTGAAAATGCCGTACTTTTGTGCGCCCCTCGCCCTCGCCCTCGCCTCGCCCCCAACCCCTAAAGGGGAGACTCCTCGTTGAATGCATAATTGTTCGATTTTCAACAAATTATGCATTCAACGAGTGAGTCTCCCCTTTAGGGGTTGGGGGCGGGCCCGGGCGCGCGACACCATTTTTAGAGCTCACCCAAATCTTGCAGCACTCAAACTAGATAGGCATGAAAAACATACGTCCACTTCTTTTATTTCTCTCACTTTCTCTCACGTCTCTCACCTCTCTCACAGGACAAGGCATCGAATTCTTCCACGGCACCTGGCCCGAAGCCCTCGAAAAAGCCAAAGCAGAAGAAAAACTGATTTTCGTGGATGCTTTTGCCGCTTGGTGCGGCCCCTGCAAACGCATGGCTTCCCAAACTTTTCCTGACCCACAAGCAGGCGAGTTTTTCAACGCCAATTTTATCAACCTGAAAATTGACATGGAAAAGCCTGAAAACGCGGAGTTTGCAGGCAAATATCCCGTGAATTCGTATCCGACCCTGATGTTCATTGACGCAACAGGAAAAATCGTGATGAAAGAAGTGGGCGGGAAAAACGTGGAGCAACTCCTCGAAACGGGTAAAAAAGCCTTGGGCAAAAACGACAAATCGGTGGACTATGAGAAAAAGTACGCCGAAGGCGATCGCGACCCAAAAATGCTCTTCGACTATGTGCGCTCGCTCAACGCAGCAGGCAAGCCCTCGCTTAAAATCACCAACGAATACCTGAACACACAAAAAGACCTGACTACGGAATTCAACCTCAAGTTCATCTTGGAAGGCGCCGTGGATGCTGACAGCCGCGTATTCGATCTTTTGCTGAAAAACCGCGACAAAGTCGTAGCCGTTGCTAGCGAAGAAGCAGTGAATACCCGCATAGAAAAGGCCTGCAAAAACACGGTGGCAAAAGCCATCGAATTCAAAAACAAGACCCTGCTGGATGAAGCCAAGGCCAAAATGAAAGCAGGCAATCCGGCTCGCGCCACTGCCTTTGCCTGTGAGGCCGACATGAATTACGCCAAGGCGGTAAAAGACGCGGGGATGTTCCTCAAAACAGCCAAGGCCTATCAAAAAACTGAAGTAAAAAACAATTCCGCCAAACTCCACAACCTTGTGGTGACGCTGGTGCGCGCTTTCCCGGAGGACAAAAAAATACTGGGCCAAGCCGAAAAATGGGCCAAATCGGCAGCTCAAAATGGCGGACTGGCAGAATACTGGATGACGCTGGCGGGGGTGTACAAACTACAGGGCAACAAAGCCAAAGCCCGCAGCACGGCTGAATTTGCGAAGAAGGAATTGACAGAGAAGGACGCGATGCTGAAGGAGAAGATTCAGTATTTCTTGGATTCATTGGAGGGGTGAAATCCTTGACCATTTTAAACGGCTGAAAAATGACTACTACCCACATTCCTACGCCCAAAGAAATTGTCGCGCTCCTTGCTCAAAATGGAGTGCTGGCTCTTGATAAAGATGCTTTTGTAAAAGCATTTAAAACGCTTTATCCAAAATTATCCACTACAGAGCGCGCCGAATTGCTCGCAGATTTATTGGTGTACGTCGACACCGTTTTGGAATCCGAGACTTTGCCAACAGCAGCCTGATTATTCCGCAGTTTTTGTGGAAAACTTCATCCCTCGCCTTTACCCATTCGATTTACCTTTACGACCCAAGAGGAAAGGCATATTATGAGTAATTTTATCGTATCCGCGCGTAAATACCGTCCCCAGCGTTTCCAAGACGTGGTGGGGCAAAGCCATGTGGCTGGTACGCTCAAAAACGCGCTGGCCAGCGATCAAGTCGCCCATGCTTTCCTTTTCACGGGTCCGCGCGGCGTAGGCAAAACTACCTGCGCCCGCATCCTCGCCAAAATCCTCAACTGCGAAAACCGAACCCCCGAGTTCGAGGCCTGTAACGAGTGCAGTTCCTGCAAATCCTTCAACGACGACGCTTCTTGGAACATCTTTGAATTGGATGCTGCCAGCAACAATTCGGTAGATAATATCCGTGCGCTGGTGGAGCAGGTGCGCATACCCCCACAGCGGGGCAAATTCAAAGTGTATATCATTGACGAGGTACACATGCTCTCAGCATCAGCGTTCAATGCTTTTTTGAAAACGCTGGAGGAGCCCCCGCCTTACGCCATTTTCATTTTGGCGACGACGGAGAAGCATAAAATCATCCCCACCATTCTTTCGCGCTGCCAGATTTTTGATTTCCGCCGCATTACGGTGGCCGATATGGTGCTGCAGCTCGAAGATATTTGCCAAAAAGAAGGCATAGAAGCCGAAGGCGACGCACTGCACATCATTGCACAAAAAGCCGATGGCGCCATGCGCGATGCGCTTTCTATTTTCGACCGCATAAGCAGTGGCGCAGGCAAAAAAATTACCTACGATGCGGTAATCGAGAACCTCAATGTGCTCGATTATGACTACTTTTTCAAGATCACCGATGCGCTCTTGGCGGAAGACTCGGCTTCGCTGATGAATCAGTTTGACGAGATTCTCCGCAAAGGTTTTGATCCAGAGGTGTTTGTCCTTGGTCTTGCGGAGCATTTGCGCAACGTGTTGGTTTGCAAAGACAAGGCCACGCTCGCTCTGCTTGAAGTGGGCGAAAGCCTGCGCGAACGCTATCGCGCCCAAGCCGCCATCACCCCCGCGTCTTTCCTGCTCACTGCCCTCAACCTCTGCAACGACTGCGACATCCATTTCAAAATGGCGCGCCACAAACGGCTCCATGTCGAAATGGCATTGCTTAAAATGTGCTACATTGGTAGGGCTGTGAAGGGCGCGGATTTGGAAAAAAAAACTCTTGACATGAAGGTTGAGGGTTTAGAGTTTAGGGTTGAGGGTTCGGTGCCTAAAGCCAGCAGCAACGGGAATGGTAATTATGCGATTCCAAACGCAGTCAGCAAAGTGGCGGATCCACCGCCCCCCCCCACCAACCACCAACCCCCCCCCACCAAATACCCAGGCCACGCCCCCCCCCGCGCACCCGCT
>JACMMM010000216.1 GCA_014379065.1 Saprospiraceae bacterium | reverse complement strand
CTTACTTGGTCTTCCACTTCACACCCCTATCTCCAAATACTATCGCTGGTGAGTAGCCAGGCGGCAAGCAATATCGCTCACTCCGCCGTGGCGCGCGGTGAAAACACCGCGCACGGCGCGTGCTTTAGGTAAGGGGAAGACCAAGCAGTGCGGAATTGCTCCATCTTTTGAAACGAACTTTAACGAGCCCCATGTGGCCCATAATTTTTGGGGACTGGACAGTCTGCTCATTGGCCTTTCCGACAATTTGCTGTATGTATCTGATAATGAGGGGCAGACCTGGTCGCAACGTTACGCCTTTGATTTTTCGCCCAACTTTCAAAAAGAGGGGCGCATGCACGTGGCTGAGGGTCGAATTTTTGTTGTTAGCTGGCCAGACAAGAAAATATTTGTGTCCACCGATAAGGGTTATTCGTTCGATACGCTGGTTACGCCACAAAGCCCGGGCGGAAGTTTCATTTTCAGGGCGCATGGCAATACTTTCTTGCTTTGTCTGGATGACGGGTTCATATATCAATCTCGCGATCTCGGGGAAAATTGGACAAAAATTCAGCCACCCAGAGCAGGATTTGACCTGACATCCACCATGAACTATCATACCACCAAAGACTCCATGATATTCCTGATGGATAATGCCAACGGTCAGGTGTGGCGTATAAACGTGGAGCGCTTGGCAAAAATAACGGGTAAAGTATTTCTGGATTACGATGCTGACGGCTTGCAAGATAGCATCGAGCCGGGCGTAAAGGATATGGTGGTGCGGGCACGAAATTCATTACAGTTTTTTGGGGTTACGGACACTGAAGGCAACTTTTCAATCAACATTGCACATTTGGCCGACACCCTTGAACTGGCCACTACATTGACGCATTTTATCCCGGAGCCTACTTTCCAAATCGTACAAGCAACCGACACATTTTCAGTAATATTTGCATTGAAGCCAATAGCCCAAGTAACGGATGTTGCAGTGAATCTCGTTGCTACAACCGTTTTTCGGCCAGGCTTTGAAAACATCTTGGTGGCAACCCTATCCAACAATGGAGTGCTGCCCGCAAGTGGCGTTTTTCATCTTGTACTGGACTCCGTTACAAATCTGTTGGATGCTTTACCATTACCTGATTGGCAGTCGGGCGATACCTTATTTTGGCAATATCATGACCTGTTGCCTTTGCAAAAATTAAATTACCAGATACGAATCGAAACGGGCACCATCGTGGCATTGGGATATGTCGTGCATTTATCCGCCGAAGCCGCCAGCACCCTCACCGACATTTCGCCATTGGACAACATTTTCAATCTGGAAGCTGCCGTAGTGGGTTCTTATGACCCCAATGATAAAGCAGTAAGTCCCTTGAACATACCTCCTCTGGTTGCGCTCGATGGCGGGCAACTCACCTATACCATTCGCTTTCAAAATACGGGCACATTCCCAACCGCTTTTGTGATCCTGCGCGATACGCTTTCGGAGCGGCTCGACTTGGGCAGTGTACGAATGTTGGCTGCCAGTCATCCATTCACTTGGGGCATCCATGGACGGGAATTGACGTTTCGTTTCGACCCGCTTTTGCTCCCGCCTGCACAAGACGATGAGATAGGGAGCCATGGTTTTGTGCAGTTCTCGGTCGAAATGAAGCCCGGAGCAATGCTCGGTGATATCGTTCGCAATACCGCCCAAATTTATTTCGACTACAACCTTCCCATTGTCACCAACACTGTAGAAACAATTGTAAAAGAGGCGGTTAGCAGTTATTCACTGCCAGACGATGTGCCGACTTTGTTGCGGGCTTACCCCAATCCAACCCGGGGAGAAGTTTGGCTGGATTGGTCAAAAAGCAAAACTAAGCCGTCATGGATTCGACTTTTGACGGCGCAGGGTGTTGAGGTATTGTCTATGAACGTAGCGGCAAATGATGCGTCAGTTCGACGTCTTGATCTGTCCAGTCTGCCAAGGGCATTCTATTTTGTGGTATTTGAAATGCCTTCGGGGAAAAAATTGGCCATCAAGATTGAATTAATTTAGGGGGTTGTGCAAAAAGTCCAGATCGAAAATTTATTGCGGAATTATATTTTGATTCTTATGAAATCCTATAAGGTTTTAAAACCTTATAGGATTCAATTGGCCAAAGCACAAAACATTGTTTCTTGCAAAAATCCGCGAAAAACCTTTTTGCACAACCCCTTAAATTAACGCGTTCACCCGCAACGCTGCCGCATAAGCATCCGGCAAAGGGCTATCCTCCACAGCTTTAGCCGCTTTTTCTACATCATATTCAAACCGCACAAACTCCACCCGGATGCTGTTTTGGTTTTTCAAATCGCTGTGTTCGTCCAATTCCAGCACAACGTAACCACCGCGCGGGTCGCCATCTTTGGGCTTTCCAACCGAACCGATATTGATGGCGTGGCGAAAATGCGGCGCTGCGTTTGTGCCTGAATTCAGAATCCGGTGGTAAGGCTTATGGGTGTGACCAAAACAAAGAATGTCGGCATTGGCACCTTCAAGAATGCGCAACATGCTTGCCTCTTCGCGGTCCTCAAACAGGTATTCGTTGATTTTGCGCGGGCTGCCATGCACCAGCAAGAGCGAAATGGGCTCGCCTTCTTGCATTTCCAAGTCAACGCGAATGTGCTTGGGCAATTCTCGTAAATATTGACGTTCAGCAGCTTGCACAATTTGGTTGGTAAAGGAAATGGACACCGCGCCGTTGGCTTTTTCCTCGTCGGTTTTATAGGCGCAGCCACAATCGTCGCTTGAGCGGCCAATGCCAAAATCGTAGTTCCCGGCGATGGTCGGGATACCCCGGCGACGGATTTCCTGAATGACTTCATTGGGCCAGATATTGTAGCCTACCAGATCGCCGAGGCAAAAAATTTGGTCGGGCTGGCGTTGGTCAACATCCTTGAAAAAGGCTTCAAGGGCCGGAAGATTGGCGTGAATGTCGGAGAATAAAGCGATTTTCATAGAAAGGAAATAAGTAGATTGGTAGCCACGAATTGCACTAATTTTCACGAATTAGGCATCTTTTTCCTCTGAATTAGTGCAAATTGGTGCAATTCGTGGCTAAAAATTATGTTTTTGACTTCAAAAAAACGGTTTTGCCAACAAAAACAGCCAGTAAAGCGCCGAGCACTGGTGCGATGAGGTAAATCCAAACTTGGCCGATATTCCCGGAAACTATAGCTGGCGCCAATGACCGTGCAGGATTCATGCTTGCCCCGCAAATGGGTCCGGCAAACATGGCCTCCAACAGCACCACCGAACCAATCGCAATCCCAGCAAACCAGCCCGTTTCTTTTGCACCTTGCGATACTCGGATGATCACCAACATGAGCAAAAAAGTCAGCAGGGAAACACCCAGTAAAATGGGGATGAGGTGAAAAAAGCGTCTCAGTGTAAAGGCTAACATTGTGTCACGCGGATTCGACCGATTTCCGTTGATTCCCATTTCGAGCAACGGATGAATCAAGGACGGCAGCTTGTGAGAAATCCATCTCCAGGAGCGAAAAGGGCTCGCCTTCGGGTACGACCGACGCCGAATCCGGAGGCGCCG
>JACMMM010000215.1 GCA_014379065.1 Saprospiraceae bacterium | reverse complement strand
TTGACAAGGTACTGGTAACAAAATCCGGGGAAATTTGGGCGCGCGCTGCCGCTCAGGATTATCTCGTTGAATTGATGCGATACAATCCTGCCACCCACAGTTTCAGCAAGGGCTTTTTGATTGATGGAAATTTTTGGGACAAACAACCGATACTCGAAGGGCAAAAAGGCGAAATTTGGATGACGGGTTACGGCGGAAAATTGGCAAGGTTTGACCCGCTGCTCCAGATTTTTAATTACTTCGACTTTAGCAATCCAAAGGAACCATTGGCTGAAAGAGCAAGCTCCACAGCACTTTACGAGGACGCCAACCGTGTTTTATGGATTGGCACACAAGAGGGTTTTGTTCGTGCAACACCCCAGCCGGGAAGCGAACCTTCATTTCAGTTTGCCTGGTTTAAAAACAACCCGAATGATCCCAATTCGCTGAATTACAACCACATATCCTGCTTTCTCGACGATCCCGCAGAACCAAATCGCTATCTGTGGATCTGTACCAAAGGCGGTGGGCTGAACCGATTTGACAAACAAAATGGCGAATTCCTGCACCTGACCACTAAAAATGGCTTGCCCAACAATGTGGTGTACGGGCTTTTGTCAGACGATGAGGGCAATCCCTCCACCGTCGGGACAAACCTTTGGGGAAGTACCAATCGCGGGATTTTTTGCCTCACTCCTCCAGCGCAGGGGGGAAGGGGAGCGGAGGCTGTTTTTCGCAACTTCACCAAAAATGATGGACTGCAAGATGATGAGTTCAACACGGGGGCCTATGCCAAATTGCCCGATGGCCGACTAGCATTCGGGGGCATCAACGGGGTGAATATTTTTAATCCTAAAGACATCCTCTCGGGCGATTTTTTGCCCAATGTATTCATTACCAATATCTTGGTGAACAATCAACCCGTGACACCCGGAGATGCCACGGGCGTTCTGAACATGACCATTGAAACCTCTGCCAGCATCACCCTGACCCATGAACAGGATATCCTTACCCTCGAATTTGCTTCGCTTGACTTCACTTCGCCCAGCCAAAATAAATACCGCTACCAACTCATCGGTGCTGACCGTGATTGGGTGTTTTCGGATACTCGCCGAAGCGCCACCTACCTGCACCTCCCTTCAGGAACCTATACTTTCCGGGTGCAGGGTTCCAACAGCCGGGGCATTTGGAGCGACCATATCGCAGCACTAAAGATAAAGGTGATGCCGCCCTGGTGGCGTTCTATTTGGGCTTATCTTTTTTATGCGGTCCTGCTCGCGGTGGCAGTGCGGGCGTATTTCCGTTTTACGGTCAACCGCGCCAAGCTCCGAGCTCAACTCGCCTACGAAACCCGTGAAGCCGAACGCGTAAAAGAACTTGATGTCGTAAAGACCCAACTCTACACCAACATAACACACGAGTTTCGCACACCCCTCACCATTATCCTTGGCATGGCGCAGCAGGTGCTCGACAATCCCAAAGAGCACTTCCGCAATGGCATGGATATGATTTTGCGCAACGGCCAGAACCTGCTCAAACTTGTCAACGAACTCTTGGATTTGTCCAAATTGGAAAGCGGTAAAATGTCGCTCCAAATGGTACAGGGCGACGTTGTCCAGTTTTTGCGATACATTTCCGAATCCTTCCATTCACTTTCTGAAAGCCGAAAAAGTCACCTGCATTTTCTCTCGGAACTTGATTCACTGGTGATTGACTACGACCCGGAGAAACTTCGGCAAATCGTTTCCAACTTGCTTTCAAATGCGCTGAAATTCACCCCGGCAGGGGGGAATGTCTATTTTTCAGTGGGCATCCGGGAATCTGACAACAACGCCTCCTCCTTGCTTATAAAGGTGAAAGACACCGGCATTGGTATCCCAGAATCGCAGTTGCCACACATCTTTGACCGATTTTATCAGGTGGACGACAGCAGTACCCGACCCGGCGAAGGGAGCGGGATAGGGTTGGCATTGACCAAGGAATTGGTGAAACTTATGGAAGGGGAAATTACGGTGAAAAGCCCACCAACGGGGGCAAAAAAAGGCAGCGAGTTTGCCGTGGTATTGCCGATAATGAGAAGCTCGGAACGCGGTATCCAAGATTTGAAACCTATACTGCAGATTCCAAATATCGAATCGCTTGTACTGCCATCAAAAGATTCCGCGCATGCAACAGCGTCCATCCCACCGTCCAAACAGCCTTTGATTTTATTGGTAGAAGACAACGCAGACGTGGTAGCCTACACCGCTTCATGCCTCCAGGGTTACCGCCTTGCAGTAGGCAAGGATGGTCAGGAAGGACTTGATATTGCCACAGAAATTATCCCCGACCTTATTATCAGCGACGTGATGATGCCTGTGATGGATGGCTTTGAATTGTGCCGAAAGTTGAAAACCGACGAGCGCACGAGCCATATCCCGGTCATCATCCTCACCGCCAAAGCGGACATGGACAGCAAATTGGAGGGTCTGGAACGGGGCGCCGATGCTTATTTGGAAAAACCGTTCAACAAAGAAGAATTGCTGGTACGTACCCGAAAATTGCTCGAATTGCGCAGCCAATTGCAACAACACTACCTCAAATCGGCAGGGCTGACCGAGGGTGCCGTGATCATCAAGGATATACCCAATCTGGAAAAATCAGAAGATGCGTTTGTTCAAAAGGTAAAGGCATCTGTAGAATCCCATCTTGCTGATTTTGAATTCAATGTGGAACAGCTTTGCAAGGAAGTCCACATGAGCCAATCGCAACTCCAGCGCAAACTAGACGCTTTGACGGGCTTTTCCCCCAACCAATTTATACGAAATATTCGACTGAACAAAGCCAAAGAACTGCTGCGCAACCCCGAGTTAAGTATCACGGCGGTCGCTTTTGATTGCGGGTTCAATGACCCGGGTTATTTTAGCCGGGTGTTCAAGCAAGAACTTGGGGTGACGCCGCTGGAGTGGAGGGAGAAGGTGGGGATATGAATTCGTTATTTGACAGGGTTACAACTTTTTAAGTATTTCAATTTGTTCTTCCGCATATGCTTTTGAATCGCGCTCACCGTATTTCGCAGATAGTTTGTAATACTTGATTGCATTTTTATTTTCCCCTTTAAGCTTATACGCTTGCGCAATATTGAGTAAAACAATCGAATCTTTTGGGTCTAATTTATATGCTATCAACAAAGACTCCAATGCCTTGTCATATTCTTTTCTGAGTGAATAGACAATAGACAGGTTTGTCAAACTTTCAATGTGGTCAGGATAATATTTTAGAGCAGCTTCAGCAATTCTTTTCATGTTTTCTAGTAAATCATCATTTTCTGTGTTGTACAGTTGAAGCACGTAATTTTGAATATTCCCCAAGAGAAAATTCTTTGGATCATCCACAGGTTTGTTATCAGCCCACATCCATTTGTTCTGGATTGCCACGGAATAATCAAGGGTTTTTATGATTTCAACGGTGAGGTTTTCATAATCTTCCACCTTGCCAAACATATAGGTTTTGCCAAAACGCATATCGAGTCTGGTTGGGTGTAATTTAATGCCTTTGTCAATGTAATCAAAACCATTTTCCAAAATCTCAGGATCATAGTAGGTGTCGCCATAAATGAACGCAACTGGCGCATCACTAGATGAGTCATTATCTAAAATTTGAAGTACATCTTCGCCCTTAGGATTATTGCCCAAAGTGACGATCTCCTTCGTACTTTTATTAACATAGTAATTGAAGTAAGCAATATATAACTCAGGATCCTGACTGTCCGCTGATTCCCAGTTTTTTAGTAAGTTTAACTGTCTAAGGGTGTCCTTTTCAGAAAAAAGGTCGGCGAATTGTTGTTTAAATGTTTGGCAGGGAGCTTCGTTTAAAAAAAGCATCAACCCGATAAAGGATAGTTTGAATTGCTTGCTCATAATATTTAGATGTTAGGTTTATTTACTGTTAACGTCGTCGGTGAAGTCGATATTATCCTGTTTGTCGTGTCAATCCTGTCAAATAAAACAATCACAGAGATTAATTACTCCAGGAAACCCAAGCTCGCTGGCAAATCATTTTTTTGACGATCTTGCAGTTGATTTTAAACCATTAAATTTGACATCATGAAACAGAACAACCAGACCAAAATAGCAGCCTCGATACTCACTAAAATCGGAGGGATAAAAATTTCTGTGCTACTGTGTTTTCATACTAGTATGGTTGTCAATGCTTTGGCCACGAATTATCCGGCCCTGCCGCAGGTCTATATCGAAACGAGCTACGCTTCGCCTGTGGGCGGACAATTAATTTCTGTCAACACAAGCGCCGCTTTTCAAACGGCTTTGAATACCTCCAAATTAGGTGATATCATTGAGTTGCAGGCGGGAACCACCTTTACCGGACCTTTTACCCTGCCGAATAAAACGTCTGGAACCGGCTGGATCTACATTCGTTCATCTGCTTATGCCAGTCTGCCAGCACCCTGCGAGCGGGTAAGTCCCGCCGATGCCGCCAATATGCCCAAACTGGTAGTCAGCGCAGGAAACGGTGGCGCCATCAACACGGCATCCAATGCACATCATTACAGGTTTGTTGGGATCGAGTTCAAGCCGGTTGCGGGTAATTATATCTACAATATCATTTACATTGGCAACGGCGAGACGCTAGCGTCCAAGCAACCCAATAACCTGGTGTTCGACCGCTGCTACATCCATGGCGATCCGGTGGCTGGCAGCAGGCGCGGTGTTTTGATGAACGGCGCCTATATCTCCGTGATTGATTCATATGTGTCTGATTGTAAAGAAGATGGCGCGGATAGCCAGGCGCTGGCCGCGTACAGTACGACAGGACCGTTGAAAATTGTCAACAATTTTCTGGAAGGCGCCGGAGAAAACGTGATTTTTGGAGGCTCCGACCCAAGCATTCCCAATGCGGTTGCCTCCGATATCGAAATCCGGAACAATCTTTTTTTCAAACCGCTTAGCTGGATGAACGAGCTATGGGACATCAAAAACCTGCTGGAATTCAAAAATGCCCAACGGATTCTGGTGGAAGGCAATCGCTTTGAAAATTGCTGGCCCAATGCTCAAAGCGGATATGCCCTGGTAATCACGCCTCGCAACCAGAACAATACCGCACCATGGTCAGTAGTGCAGGATTTGACCATTCGGCTGAATACTTTTGTAAATGTAGCCCAGGGCATCATTATGTCAGGTTTTGATGCACCGAATATCAGCCAGCGAACCTCGAGAGTGCTGATACAGAATAATGTATTGAATGTGACCAATCTGGGTATGGGTGGTGATGGACGACTTTTTGTAGTGTTGAACGGACCCACAGATGTCATCTTCGACCATAATACCGGTTTTTGCACCAATGCTTATATGGTGTCAGATGGGTCGCCCAAAACCGATTTTTTTGTCTTTAAAAACAATTTGGTTACCAAGGCTAATTACGGTTTCATTGGAAGCGGTACGCCTACCGCCAACGCAACCCTGGCGGCGTATTTCAATCCGAACTGGGAAGTTACACACAATGCGGTCATTGGCGGCTCAGCTACTGGCTACCCTGTAGGCAGCTATTTTCCTGCAAATATTGCCGCTGTCGGGTTTGTGAATTATGCTGCCGGAGATTACCGATTGGCAAATGCAAGCCCCTATAAAAACCTCGGCACGGATGGAAAAGACCTGGGAGCAGACATAGATTCAAACGCGTTGGGCAGTGTCTATGATTGTAGCCCAGCTACACCGGTTGTGGAGGCGGATAAAGACCGGTTTCAACTTGTTTTATTTCCCGTTCCGGTCAAAGCACAGTTGCATGTACAAATGGGTGTAACCCCGGGAACGGCGATGCGGATTTGTATTTACGACCTATTCGGTCAGGAAATATATGCGCGCAGTTCGACTGGAAATGATGAAGCCTTGGACGTTTCTATGTTTCCCGAGGGCATCTATTGGTTAGTAGTGCAGTCGCAAACATCTGTGGCGACCCGAAAATTTGTAGTGCAAAGATGAGATTGTCAAAATGCCCGTTCAATCCACCAAAACAATCTTCACCGTTCCTTTACCATACGTAGTTCCCAGTTCCAAATAATAAATTCCGGAAGGATGGGAAATTGTTGCTGCATCCAATATCAGCTTGTTGTCGCCTGCAGGTAAGCTGCCCAGTGGGGCTTCCCAAACCAGGCGGCCCAACAAATCATATAATCGGGACTTTACTTCAGCAGATTCTGGCAAATAACATTGCAAGGTTAAAGGCGCTCCGATCGCGACAGGATTTGGAGATAATTGCATGATAATTCGTTTGTCCTGCGCTTCCTGTGTGCCTACTGCCGGGCATACGCCGGAGGGCGAATACACTTTCAGGGCAAAGGGTGCAGGTGCCGGATTCTGGAGGTTTAGATTCAAATTGGGAGCATAAACCATGTAAATTTGACCAGAAGGCTTATGGATGCCCATGGCAATGGGTTGGTCTGAATTG
>JACMMM010000214.1 GCA_014379065.1 Saprospiraceae bacterium | reverse complement strand
TATTTTAATAATTAGTATTTTTGATAAGTTTTGGTATGCTGGGCGTCATAAACCCGCTTTGAAGGGCTACATCTTTTATAAACGGCATTATCTTTGTTCAATCCGGCCTGTAAGCTTCATGGTTTGGTTTTTGAGATTGCCTCATTTTCGAAAGTGTGAATCTTACAAATCTTTTTAGGAACTTTGTAAGTCATTCGGGTAAGAAAGCGCGGACTTTTGTACTGAGAAAATATTGGGCGTTTATTAGCATTTTTAAGATTATTATTTCAAAACCTCCCAGGTTTTAATCTTTTCCTCGATGCTTTTAGGTACTAGGTATCCTTTGTTATAGGTTTAATCCACCCTCCTTCTGTTGAAGCGTAGTTTAGTAAACTGAATCAAACACTATTTGGCTCATCCAAATGTGGAAGGGCCTAATCATTGACCAAAATCGATTACATTATGAGCAGAAGGTTACTTCTTGTCGAAGACCATGATGGTCTTCGCCGGATTATCGGCAATTTTCTTTCCGAAAAATTTGATGTGGTGGGGGCCAAAAATGGCCTTGAAGCCATGAGCTGGCTTAGTAAAGGTGTGATGCCCGACGTCATCGTCACCGACACTGCCATGCCAGTGCTCGACGGCGCAGCACTGCTTTTCAACCTTCGTTGTAGTGGCCTTTGGGCTGATATCCCAGTGGTCGTGCTGGGCAGCGGCAATACCGACGATGCCGCCGAAGAGCAACGATTCAAGATGCTGGGGGCTTACGGGTACTTCGCCAAGCCTTTCAGTCCAACACAGCTTCAAAACCGGTTGATAGATATTGTAGGCTAACAGACGGGGACAAGCAAAACAAACACCGATTCGTTTAATTTTTAATCATGCATCCCAACCCGCACACCTCAGATTATAATCTCACTACAGCGAAAGAATTGCTCTTTGTGGGCTTTGAAAAAGGTTTTGATGGCAACATCAGCAACTTTCCCCATCAAAGCTCGGAATACCAATATGCCGTAGAAAACAACAGCTTCCTCGCCTTTTTGTGGCTGGGAAAACGCGTGGGCGAGCTCGCCACCTACAACCTCCCTTATGCAGTTTTGTGCGATTTGGACTGGCTCATTAGCAACCACTATCACTTGGCGCAACAAATGGCCGCCCATCCCGACCTCTGCTCTGTGCCACTGGTAGTGTTTACGCAGAAAGGCAAACCAGCCAATAAAACCGCCCTTGCTGCCAATGGTGTGGACGATTGTTATACCGTCCCTGTTGATTGGCAGATGCTGGAGAATAGGTTGGAGTTTCTCAACCAGTTCAAACCCAGAGTTTTAGAAACATCCACTCGGGTAAAGCTCGAGAGTTTTAGATTCCACATTCCATTAGCGAAACGTATTTTTGATGTCGTGGGTGCCACACTTGGCATTTTGCTTACCGCTTGGGTTTGGCTGCCGGTCATGGTGGCCATTTGGATCGAATCGAAGGGTCCTGCAGTGTATAAATCAAAACGGGTAGGCTCAGGATATCAGGTTTTTGAGTTCTTCAAATTCCGTTCGATGCATCTCGGGGCAGCGGAACAGTTGATAGGGATGCACCATCTGAACCAATATCAAAATGGAGCGGTTAACGGCAAGCCGATTTTTGTCAAAATTGCTCGAGACCCCCGCATCACCCGTGTCGGACGCTTTATACGGAAATACAGTATTGACGAATTGCCACAGCTCGTCAACGTGTTGAGAGGTGATATGTCGCTCGTAGGCAACCGCCCGCTCCCCATCTACGAAGCCGAAGCGCTTACCCGCGACGAGTGGAGTGCGCGTTTTCTGGCCCCGGCTGGCATCACAGGCCTCTGGCAAATATCAAAACGAGGCCAGCCCGACATGACTGCTGAGGAGCGCATTCGTCTTGATATTGCCTATTCACAAGCAAAATATTCCGTGTTGGCCGATCTCAAAATTGCGCTCAAAACCTTCTTTGTATTTGTGCAAAAAGAAGATGTTTAGAAATTGTTGAGAGGGTTGAGGTTGTTGAGACTGTTGAGGGGCACTCAACGACCTCACGACCTCAACCCTCTCAACATTCTCAACAACCTCAAAATGGTTTCCATCATCACCGTTAACTACAACGAAACGACCACGACTTGCGCTTTGCTCGACAGCATTCGGCGGCAGGGCTACCGAGATGTAGAGGTGATTGTGGTGGACAATGCCAGCCGGGAAAACCCTGCTTCGATTTTTCAGTCCCAGTACCCTGAAGCCAAATTTATCCGAAGCGAGCAAAATCTAGGCTTTGCTGGTGGCAACAATCTGGCGCTTCCACAAGCCTGCGGCGAGTACCTTTTTTTTGTCAACAATGATGCTGAAATAGAGCCCGGATGCATTGAGCAGTTACTCCAACTTTTTGAAAATCAGACGAATGTGGGCATCGTTAGCCCCCTCATCTGTTATTTCCCAACCGCCAACGTCCACTCTCCACCCTCCTCCGCCAAGGCTACGGCGGGCAAACCATCCACCATCCAATACGCTGGCATGACCCCGGTCTGCCCGTTCACTGGACGAAACCGTACCTTAGGCGAGCGAGATCCAGACCAGGGGCAGTTTACAAAGCCAAGCCAAACTGCGTACGCCCACGGAGCGGCTATGATGGTGCCCCGAAAAGTGCTGGAGAAAGTCGGCCCGATGTGGGAAGGTTTTTTCCTGTACTATGAAGAATTGGACTGGTGCGAACGCATCCGCCGAGCGGGTTATGAAATTTGGGTGGAGCCTCGTGCTCGAGTTTGGCACAAAGAAAGCCTCACCCTCGACAAAATGGGTACAACCAAGACCTACTACCTCACGCGGAACCGGATCCTGTTCATGCGCCGTAATTTTAGCGGCTGGCGGCTGGCAGTGTTTTATGTTTTTTTGCTGTTGGTGACTTTGCCCAAAAATTGCCTCTCCTATATTTTGAAAGGCGATTATGATAATTTGAAAGCGTTTTTGAGAGGTCTTTTTTCAAATTTTAGATCGACGACCAACTTCCCGAAAGTTTAGAACTTTCGGGAAGTTCTCCTTGTACTATGATGATCTTTTTCGCATTTATTTGCTTGCTTCTTACAGTTCAGCTCGTGTACCCATTCGTCACGGTGTTGTTGGTACAATTATTTCGTCGTGAATCACATGGATTGAAAACCGCTCACCACTCACCAACCACCACTCACCACTCACCACTCACCACTCACCAATCTACCAACCACCACTTCGCCTGCATCATCACCGCCTACCGCAATGTCGCCATCGCTCGACCCTTGGTAGAATCTCTCCTGCGCCAAACGCATCCAAACCTAACGATTTACCTCGTAGCCGATGAGTGCCCTGAATTTGATTTTGACATTTCTGACAAACGCTTTGTAGCCTTGCGCCCCCCAGAGCCCTTGCGGCTAAAAGCCAAAAGCCTCCTTTACGCCATAGACAATTTCTGCGGCCCACATGATTTTGTCGCAGTTTTTGATGCTGACAACCTTGCCCATCCCCAGTTTTTAGCCGAGATAAACCGCTTTGCCAATGGAGGATTTCGATGCATCCAAGGTCAACGCTTGGCCAAAAATCTCGACACCACATATGCCGCACTTGACAGCATGGGCGAACATTACAAAAACTACATCGAGCGCGAAGTGCCGTACCGATTGGGTGGCTCAGCGGTTATAAGTGGCTCGGGCATGGCCACAGAGGTAGCGCTTTACAAAGCCTACTTGGGCAGCCCCGATATCAATCTCGGCAAACACCAGTGGAAGAAGATGTTGCAGGAAGACAAAATCCTCCAAAACTTCTTGCTTCGTCGCGGCGAACGCATTGCTTATGCCCGCCAAGCCATCGTCTACGACGAGAAGGTAGAAACCGGCGAGGCCGTAGAAACCCAACGCAGCAGGTGGCTTTTTTCCTATTTTCAAAACATGCCCAATGCATTGGGCATCTTGCGAAGGGGGTTTTTCGGGTTAAATTTTAACCAGTTGTATTTCGGATTCGTCACGCTTGTGTTGCCCATGTTTATCCAATTGGGTTTGGCCATCGTCTTTGTAGTTTTGGCGTTTTTCATCGCACCCGTTTGGAGCGTAGTGCTGATGGCGGCGATCATCATTTTTTCGCTCAATATCCTGTGGTCGCTGCGCTTGGATGACGCAGCTCCTGAGGTGTTGCGCGCCGTGTGGCAGGTGCCAAAATTTGTGCTGCGGCAA
Organism: Saprospiraceae bacterium; assembly: GCA_014379065.1. Taxonomy (GTDB): domain Bacteria; phylum Bacteroidota; class Bacteroidia; order Chitinophagales; family Saprospiraceae; genus M3007. Next base: position 6,005 of record JACMMM010000214.1, on the reverse strand, counting down.
TTCAGGGGGCTGTTTAAAATGCGCAGCCCGAACAAATATTTCAAGCACACAGAACACCGCAAGGTCGTATCAGTGGACGAATTGGCGGAGCGGAGACCCGAGTTTGAGCGAGAAGATTGATTGTCCCGAGTTTATGCATGGGTTTGGCGTTTTATCTGACTGGTTGCCTTTTGTTTCCAAGTATTTCTCGAAAAAATATTTTAAAAAAAAGTGTCCTTGCACCAAACCATCTGGTTTGGTATTGCGTATATGATTATGAAAAATAGTTTGCAGAAAACTTGCTTTTCCCAATTAAAAAGTCTTACTTTGACCCATTAAAAATAGGAGGTTCGCCATGACAACTAAACGCTTTACTTTCGCAATCATCCTTATCGCCTCCTTGGCTGTTTCCGTTTCTGCCCAAACGACGGCAGGAAAAACATTCACCAAGGCTTTCAACACCGATGGTAAAGGCACGCTGAGGCTTGAACTCCCCGGCACCATTGACCTGAAAGTGTGGGACAATCCCAGCATCCGGTTTGAAATCAGTGTCAGCCTGCCTTCTGGCAATGGCCCAATGCTGAACGAACTTGCCAATATCGGTCGCTACAACTTGGCTTCAAAGCCCGATGGCGACGCGCTTGTGATCACCGCCCCCAATTTACAGAAACAATTAAAAGTTAAAGGACAAGAGTTCAAGGAGTCGCTCAATTTTGTGGTCTTTGTCCCAAAAGATTTGCAAATTCAATTGATCCCTCCTACTCCTACGGCCTTGGCCGATGTCAAAAAATGAAGTTTAATGCCTGGTTTTTCTACTTAATAATTGAATTTGACAATGTGCCCGAACGTGTTTACGTTCGGGCATTTTTTTGTTTGGCTGCTTGCGCCGACCTTTGCCCAAAATTATTTCAAGAATATGAAACTGCCCCTTTTACTTAGTTTGCTTTTTTGCCTGGGTTTCAACCACACTGCCCAAGCCCAAATGGAACGTACCATGTATCAAGTGTTTGAGGTGGACTCTGCCAAAACAGTCCAATTTGAGGTGGCAGGTGAATATGATGTGCTCCCATGGGCTGGCAACTCGATTCTTGTGGAAACAAACGTTCAGATTTGGAATGCTTCGCGCGAAATACTTGCGGAACTTATCAAAATTGGGCGTTACAACCTCGCGACAGATTCTTCTTCAGTCCCTAACCCCAAACAGGTCAGGATTTTCACCAAGAACCTCAAACGAGAACCCATTAAACGCCTTGACGGCGAAAAGTGCCTCGAAATTGCCGTCACCAAAATTTTTGTGCCGGATACCTTTTACATTTCTGACGACAAGCAAAGACTGACGCGGAAGGGAGGCTAGCGGACTTTGGATATTGGATATTGGACTTTGGACTCACCATTATGTCTATGTTATTCAGCCGTTTTCATTGAAATGAAATCGAAGTCCAACGTCCAACATCCAGCGTCCAACATCCAACGTCTTATTTCCTGATAAAAACGGGACACAAATGCCACAATTAGTTGAACTCGTGCTGCTTCCGCACGAACGCGAAGATCAAAACCTGATCCGGCAAAAAACCGCCCGTCAAACAGGTCTTCGCCCCGACCAGATCTCTCACCTCGAAATTTTAAAATCTTCACTGGATGCGCGCTCGCGCCAACCCGTGTTTCGCGTCCGTGTGGAAGTGTTTGGGCCGGGGGAAATTTTCATTCCAGAGCCTGCCATTCTAGAAGGTTTTCGTCCCGTGGACGGAAAGAAGAAGGTGATCATTGTAGGGGCCGGCCCGGCGGGATATTTTGCCGCGTTAGAGTTATTGGAACTTGGTATTCAGCCCATTGTGCTCGACCGGGGCAAGGACGTTCAACTTCGTCGCCGCGATTTGAGAGCCATCCAGCAATTTGGAGAGGTCAATCCGCATTCCAATTACTGTTTCGGCGAAGGCGGGGCGGGCACTTATTCCGATGGGAAATTGTACACACGTTCTCTGAAGCGCGGCAATGTGCACAAAGCCCTGCAACTTCTGGTCGAGCACGGGGCTAAAAGCGATATCCTCACCGAAGCGCACCCACATATTGGCTCCAACAAACTACCTGCTGTGGTGCAGAACATCCGCCAAACCATCCTGCAATATGGCGGTGAAGTGCATTTTGAGCAATGTGTCATGGATCTCATCCTGAATGATGGGAAAGTATTGGGTGTGCGTACCCAAACCACGAAACCCGAAATGACGCCTGCGCAGGAATGGCTTGCCGACGCAGTCATTCTTGCCACTGGCCACTCTGCAAGGGATATTTACCGATTGCTCCATATCAAGGGCATCCGCATCGAAGCCAAACCATTTGCCTTGGGCGTCAGGGTAGAACACCCGCAGCCCTTGATTGACAGCATTCAGTACAAGCAAAACCAACGCTCAGATGAGCTCCCTGCGGCCAGTTACAGCTTGGTGTGCCAAGTAGGCGGTCGCGGCGTTTTCTCCTTTTGCATGTGTCCCGGCGGATTGATTGTGCCTTCTGCTACGGCCCCTGGCGAAATCGTGGTGAACGGCATGAGCATGAGCCGCCGCGATTCGCCTTTTGCCAATTCGGGCATGGTGACTTCGGTAGAGCCAGAAGATCTCGCACCATGGGCCAAACACGGTGTTTTTGCGGCCATGGAATTGCAGGCCGAAGTGGAACAACGGCTTTTTGCGGCAGGCGATGGTGGGCAAAAAGGCCCGGCGCTGCGACTTCCGGATTTCATAGCAGGAAAAATGTCGAAGGATTTACCCGGCAGTTCGTACATCCCAGGATTGTATCCTGCGCCGATTCACGAATTGCTTCCGGGCTTCATTTACAAGCGTTTGCGCGAGGGCCTGGCCGATTTTGGCCGTCAAATGCATGGCTTCCTCACCAATGAAGCCAATGTGGTTGCCACAGAGAGCCGTACGAGTTCGCCCGTGCGCATTCCCCGAGATCCCGCTACGCTGATGCACCCTGAAGTGGAAGGGCTTTTCCCTTGTGGAGAAGGTGCGGGCTATGCAGGCGGGATTATTTCGGCGGCGATGGATGGGCAGAATGTGGCGCGAGCAACTGCTATGGTGATTGGTTAATTGGTGATTGGTACATCCAGTCACCAGTCCACCAATCACCAATTAACCAATCACTTCGGTACCGTTTTCAACTGCTCCTCAATTTCATGTATGCGGATTTTCTTGATGGAATCCACCAAATGTGGCAACTGGGTAATTTGCGCGGCTTTGCAAAGGCTGTCGTGTTCGACTTGTGCTTTAGCAATTTGCGCATTGGCGATGGAATCAATACGGGTGCGTGTATCGGCATCGAGGGGTGTGCTTTGGGAGCCGCATGACAGCAGGAAGAGGGCAGAGGCAGTAGCAGCGGCAGTAAGCAGTAGGCAACGTGCAGCAAACCATTGAAAATGAACAATTGACATGGCCTTGATTTAATTGTGATGCCCAGCAAAATGACGTTCAAATCACCGAATCCTCAAATCAACAATCTCAGAATTCAGCGCTACCCGGATACCTTGGGAACGCAATTACGTCTCGAATGTTGGTCATGCCCGTTACGAACAATATAAGTCGCTCAAAACCAAGTCCAAAACCCGCATGGGGTGCAGAGCCAAAACGCCGGGTATCAAGGTACCAGGAAAGTTCATGTTCCGGGATGTTCATCTCGCCCATCCGTTGCACGAGCCGGTCGTACCGTTCTTCGCGCTGTGAGCCGCCCACGATCTCGCCGATACCGGGGAACAGGATGTCCATGGCCGATACGGTTGGCCCGGGAACGCCTTCCGTAGGTTCGTCCTGGCGCATATAAAACGCCTTGATGGCAGCGGGGTAATTGGTCAGTATGACAGGCTTTTTGAAATGCTTTTCCACCAAATACCGCTCGTGTTCGCTTTGGAGGTCAGTGCCCCAACCTTCTACGGGGTACTGGAATTTGCCTTTTTTGTTCGGCGTGGAGTTTCTCAGGATGTCAATGGCTTCGGTATAGGTCAACCGAACGAACTCATTGTCCATCACAAAGCGCAGTTTTTCGCTTAGGGACATCTCGCTCCGTTGGTCCTGGGGTTTGGCTTTTTCCTCCTCAATGAGGCGTTCTTCCAGAATTTTCAAATCGTCGGCGCAATGCTCGAGTGCGTAAGCAATCACGTACTGAAGCATCTCCTCCGCGAGGTTCATGTTGTCATTCAGGTCGTTGAAGGCAACCTCTGGCTCGATCATCCAGAACTCGGCCAAGTGGCGCGTAGTATTGGAATTTTCGGCGCGGAAGGTGGGGCCGAAGGTGTAAACTTCGCCGAGTGCCATGGCGGCCAACTCTCCCTCCAACTGACCCGACACCGTGAGGTTGGTACTGCGACCAAAAAAGTCTTTTGAAAAATCCACTTCACCCGATTCCGTGCGGGGTGGTTTGCCCAAATCGAGTGTCGTTACCCGGAACATTTCACCTGCACCTTCGGCATCGCTGGCCGTAATTACGGGCGTGTGTAAGTAGTAAAAGCCCTTGTCGTTGAAGAACTTGTGAATAGCGTAAGCCAGCGCATGGCGAATGCGGAACACGGCGGCAAATGTATTGGTGCGGAAACGCAGGTGAGCGTTTTCGCGCAAAAATTCAAGGCTTTGCTTCTTTGGCTGTAGCGGGAATTCATCAGGGTTGCAGTCGCCGAGAATTTCGATATGAGTGGCTTTTACTTCCACTTTTTGACCCTTGCCCTGACTTTCGATCAGCAGACCCGTTGCAGAAATGGCAGCACCGAATTTGATGCGGGCAAGCGTGGCCTCGTCCGTGTTTTCAAAATCCACCACCACTTGTAGGTTATTGGACGTGGAGCCGTCGTTGAGGGCGATGAACTGGTTGTTGCGAAAGGCTTTGACCCAGCCTTTTATGATGACTTGGGTTCCGACAGGCTCGGTGCGGAGGAGTTCGGCGATTTTTGTGCGTTTCATGCTATTGCGGAAGGTGTGTCATTCTGGGTGTAACACAAAATAAATTTTAAAACACTAAGGGACTAAGAGACACTAAGGCATTTGTTCAGGAGTAAAACCCTTAGTGTCTCTTAGTCCCTTAGTGTTTTTTATATGCTCTGTTTGCTGTGTACTCGGAAAAACACGAAATGTTTTTGAAAAAGAGCCGCAAAAGTAGGCTAAAACCGGGATTCTGAAAGGATGTCATTCAATTTTCAAAGTCTTGACTTCGCCATTGGGCGTGACCAGCAGAAATTCCTTTTTCACCACGGTTTTTTCAGCAGGCACACGCTCAGGAAGGCTGAAGCGCACCACGAGGTTGTAAGAAAATTGTACAGCGGGCTCTAATATTTCGGGATTGATGACAATGTCGTAGTCGTTGGCAGGCACGGCATTGTAAAAGCGCGAAGTGATCTTGTCGGCGGAGTTCACCTTGCTGTTTTCGTCTATGTCGAGACGCTGTGTGCTAAAGGCCTGGTAACTTTCGTAGCGGTTGATGGGGTAAGCCACCCAGGCATTTTCGGCGCTGACGACGTAGGCTGAATCGAGGCGGATTCCGAGCGTTTTGTATTGACTCTTAATGGTTTGAAGGTATTGGAAAGTGGTTTTCCGAAGCTCCGAATAAATACCTTCTGAGTCCTTGACAAAATAATCTACTTTGACAATGTCATAAATTTCTTGTCGGGCGGCAGCGGTAACAATGCGCTCCAGCAGGGCCGGGTCCGCATAGCGGATGTGGATGTTTTTCTGCATTTCGAAACCCTTGGGAATCTCGGTGTACGTCTTGCGGGAGAACAGTTTTTTGCTCACATCGTACTCGTATTTGGGGAGGAAATTGACCATGTCTACATAAATATCGGTCGCAGGGATGCCGAGATTTTTGAGGTCGGCTAGCAATCCGTCGAGACGCGTATTGAGCAAGCTATTGGTCTCGTCGGTAGTTTTTCCAGCCTGTGTGACGCTGAAAATGGCCGTGTAGGAATTGGCTTTTTGGTTGGAAAGCGTGTTGATGCTGATTTCGATTTGGTTGTCGCCTATGAATTGAGCTGCTTTTGGCACGGCACGGTA
>JACMMM010000213.1 GCA_014379065.1 Saprospiraceae bacterium | reverse complement strand
GTGATTGGTAGATTGGTGATCGGTACAGGTCGCGGAAATGACTACCTCGCCCGCATCTTTACCCGCCGTAGCCACAGGCGAAGGAGGGGGTGGTTGGTGGTCGGTTCTGGTCGCGGAAATGATGACTTCGCCTGCATTGGTGAATTTGATGGCGTTTGACACCAGATTGTTCAATATCTGGCCAAAGCGCACCGGGTCGGCGAGTATGTTTTGGGGCAGGTTTGCATCGGTTTCAAGTCGGATTGCGATGCCTTTCTCCCGGGCTTTAGCGGCGAAGGTGTCGCGGATAAATTGAAGTTGTGGCACCAGCGCAATAGGCTGCGGACGCAATTCTATTTTTTGCGCCTCGATTTTGGCAAGGTCGAGCACATCATTGAGAATGGTCATGAGGTGCTCGCTCGATTGCCGAATGATGGAGATATTGTGGGCCACCGTGGGTTCGTGATTTCCGGCATCCAGTAATTGACTGAGTCCGACAATGGCGTTCATCGGGGTTCGGATTTCGTGGCTCATGGCCGCAAGGAATTTCTCTTTAACGGCTTCCGAATGTTCCGCCCGCTCGCGCAGCCGCTCAGCTTCGGCTTTTTGGGCAAGGATTTCCAGGTTTTTTGTCTTCAGTACCGCATTGGTTTTACGTCGTTGCCTGGCCCGGTAATAAAAGGCAAACCCGAGCATAAGGGCCACCCCCAAGCCCGCGAGGGCGAGCCAAAACCTCGATTGTAGGTGTTTGTTTTCCAAGGTTTTAATTTGAAGGTCTTTCTCTTTTCGTTCTGTTTCGAATTCAGTTTTGAGTCTTTGAAGATTGAGTTTTCCCGCATGAGCAGCAGAGGTGTCGAGCATGGTTTGATAATCCAGAAGCGTTTGGTAGGCTTTTTCGGGCAGGCCAATCGCCGAATACGCCCTATGCAGGGCAGGAAAAACTTCTAAAAGAACATCGTCCAATTGCAATTTGGTGCCCATTTGGCGGGCATTTTCCAAGGGAGCGATGGCCTGCATGGTGTCGCCTTTCATAAGGTAGGTGGAACCAATGATATAGTCGAGGAAGGCCAGTTCAATTTGCTCGTCCAAGGGTTCGAGCTGTTGGCGTGCCGCTTCCAATTTTGAAAAGGCCTCGTCAAAGCGACGTAATTCGCTGAGCGCCATGCCCCAGTTTTCCAGAATCATTCCGGCTCCGAGCAGGTCACCATTTTGTTTGGCAAAGGGCAGGGTGATCTTATAGTATTCAATGGCCGTTTCTACTTGCCCCAAGCCGCTGTACACATTGCCGAGCGAGAACAAACAGTCATTCATTGCCCCAGAATCTCGCAGCATCTTGAAAATCTCGAGCGCTCGCTTGATATGCGGAATGGATTTGTCGAATTCTTTCTGCGCATTGTAAAAAGACCCGAGGCTACGATTCATAAATGCGATGCGACCCTTGTCTTTACTCGCCTCGGCGGCGTCCAGGCCCTCGCGAAAATAACGGAGCGCACCGAGGTTGTCTCCCAGTTTGAGGTACACCCAACCCTGGTTGTTGCAAACCGAGGCGAGGTCAAAATAATCCTGGGTTGCCCGCATGTATTGAATGGAAGAATCAAGCAAAGCCCTTGCGCGGGCATAGTTTCCGCTCGAAAAAAAAGCCCATCCTACACCGTTTTGACATCGTGAAACCAGCCATGCACTGCCCGATTGCTCTGCAACTTTTAAGGCTTCATTTCCATAAGCCACGCTTCGTTTTATGTCGGTGTGGGCGAGGCTGAACGACAGATATTGAAGCGCCATGGCACGAGCACTGTCGGTCTTTGCTTCACGGAGGGCTTTTTCATATTGAGGAATGAGCTCTGGCTTTTGCGCGCTTAGCATCGGCGCAAAAATGCAGATCAAGCACAACGGCAACCCAAGATGTTTCATGGCTTTTTCAATTTGAAACAAAGGTAGTGAGGGTTCCCATAGGGAATTCCTGTTTATAGTTTTTTCAGCGCCATTTTCCAAAACCCCGTATGGGGTTTCCTTTCGCAGTCAGGCAACCCCATACGGGGTTTTTAAAAACTGGTACTTGATTTACTATAAACAGGAATTCCCTACGGGAAACGATATGCGTAGCAAGCGCTCACCGCTATGATTGATTTGTTATTCATCCATAGGCTCGTTTACCGATGACTCATTGAATGTTGCCTTTGACTCAGCCGTTTTGCGGCGGCTGGGCAGCGCCTGCACTTTTGTTCCATCAAAACGATTTGAAGTATTTCAAGCCGATTTGGACAGAAAACAAACACTCTTACCATTTTAACAAACATTAAAAGTTCAATGAAACAATTCTTTTCAGCCTTCGCACCAGCCTTTTGCCTCATTTTGATGGCGCAACTTTTTTGCTCCAGGCCGCTTTCGGCGCAACATGTGCACGACAAAAATGACAATGGTTTTGGTTGCTCTCAAAACCATCGAGTATCAAATTCCGACATCAACACCCCGCCTTCCTGGGGAGTCATTGAGAGCCCTACCTCTCCTGACAATGCACCCAGTGTTGATGTGGTGTTTGATCAACTAGAAGGAAACGCCCTATTGTACGAAACGGTGGCCGCCTGGACAGGCGCTCAAGCTGGGAAAGCCCAGGTATCGCTCAGGGTTTGGGTCAAAAACAAAGAAGTCAGCAGCATCTATTGGAATAAAGTGGTCTTTGAATACGTCCAAGGCGGTGTGTCAAAATCCAAGACCTTTAATTTTTCCATGGGCGCCATCACCCCAAACACTTGGCAGGCTTGGCAAAACAGTCGCGAATACCATGAAGTGGGGGATGTATTGTACCTCGATGCCCCACTGCCATCTTCCCTCACGGTGAAACTCTATTTCAACAACTTTTCTACCCCAGTTGTAACAACCAAATCACTGGCGCCCTACACCAAGACCTTTGGTATGCCTTTCCGCGCCTTTGATCTTGCCAGCAATGAAGTGTGGCAAGGTGGCAGTACGCACGGCGGCGGCAATCAGGTATTTGCTTACGACTTGTCTGTGCAAGGCTATGCAAATGGTGTTTGGAGTTATAACCTCCCCGGCACCAATGGCACCGAAAACGCACACGCAAGGGTTTGGGGCAAGCCGATTTACGCCATGGCGGACGGTGTAGTGAAAGAGTTTGTCAACACGGTACCCAACAACCCAAAACCCGGCCAGGAAGCCAACTGGGGGATTTACCTGCATGGCGGTGGCGGCAACCACTTCTACATTCAGCACGGCGAAAATATTGCACTCTATGCCCACATGCAGAAAGGATCCTTGAACGCTAGCCTGATGCAAGTCGGCAAAGTGATAAAAAAGGGTGATTTCTTGGGATTGGCGGGCAATTCAGGCAGCAGCAGTGGCCCACACTTGCACATCCATGTCCGTAAAGAGACAGACATCGAAACCGGGCCTTACCGTCCGCTGCTCTTCAACATGGGTTTTGTGATCTCTAAATCCACTTTTACCAGCCTCATTTCCAACGCGGATTGGACCTCCATGACGGCACACGGCCTGCCAGGTTATGCGGGCACTCGCGCTTTTATCTGGCCCAGCAATGCCAAGCCTTATTATGGCACACATGTGTACAACGGCGTATTTCGTGCAGGTACCGATGGCCACGCAATGTTGGCGGGCGCTACCGCTGCCACATTACAACAAAAAGACTCCGATTATAAGAATGGCGGCCTGCGTATGACCGACCTCAGTATAACCAAAGTGGGCAACAATCTCGAATATTCAGCCGCTTGGCGGGCTGGCTCGGGGGTTTCAAAAGTCCAATTGGGCACCACTTGGGCCGCGTTTACCTCAGAATGGAGCACGCTTGCAGGTCAGGGATACCGACTGCTCGATCTTGAAGTCTTCACAGATGCCAATGGAAACCTCAAGTATGCAGGTGTTTATGGAGCAGGCAACTGGGGATACGGGCTTTATGCCGGCATGACGCAAGCAGCGTTCAATGCAAAATGGTCAGAATTGGGTGGACAAGGTTACCGCCTCGTAGATGTAGAAGTGTACAAATCAGGTGGTTCCACTTTGTACGCAGGCGTTTTCAAGGCAGGTTCTGGTGGGTATGCACTTTGGCACGCCAACAGCTGGGCAAATTTCACCAGCAAATGGAGTGAATTGAACGGCCAAGGATACCGCTTGGTTGACCTCGACACGGACGGAACAGGAAACAACACGATCTATTCAGGTACCTTCCTCGCAGGCAGCGATGGCTACGCGCTCTACGAAAGCAACTGGAACGGTTTCTATTCTTATTGGAGCCACGTTTCAGAGAGAGGTTTGCGCTTGACAGATTTCAATGTTCGTCCAGCAACGGGTCCAGGCTTCAATTCTGACGGAGGCGATGAATATTCGGGCAACTTTGGAAACGAGGAAGATGAAATGTTGCTGGTTGGGCCAGCAATCGCTGAGCGCTCCAGCCAGCCGACGGAAGCAGGCAGCATGAAGGTTTTCCCCAACCCAGCCGCCAAGCAGTTTACCATGAATACTGATTCGGATATTCAATCCTGGACCCTGTATAATGCCCTTGGCACCGTGATGCAGCGCGAAGAACCTTCGGAATCCATCCAAAACGCTGTCGTTCAAGTAGATGGAATGCCTTCTGGCATGTACTACTTGATCGTTCAGACAGCGAAGGGAAGTGTGAAACGGCAGGTGGAAGTGCTTAGGTAAGAAAAGATGAAATGAAATAGTTTATTGCAAGTTGCCTGCGCCTGAGGGTGCAGGCAACTTTGTTTTTGGGGGGTATATAACTCACGTCCTAAATATCACACCAATCGTCCCAATATGATTCCAAGGACTCGTATTGTGGTTGCCAGGGAAATCCCCTTCGCCAAACTTGTACTGTTTGGTATTGACAGGCATATTAAATTCCGGGCTCATGAAATTTTGTTTCAACACTAAAGCACAGTATTTGAATCGGAAGGTAACCATGAGTTCCAGGATGAAGATGTGAGGCTTGATTTGCCCGAGGTCTCTGCGCAAAAACCAAGGGTCAGTCGGAGAGGTGGGGTCTTCATCTGCGGTTCTTTGGGTAATACCATAACCCTCCAACATGGAGTTATGAATGACGTATCGGTATAACCCTTTGACATTGAAGCTTGTTTTCTTGAGAAAGTTGACAAAACTATTCGGTCCGCGGCTCACGAAGGGTATAAGGATACCTCCACTTTCTTTGAAGTTTCGATTGCTGAAGTTTAAACCCGCGCCAACTGAGGTTATTTCATGGCCAATCTTGCCTTCCCCAAGTACAGATAGGTTAATCCAACCCCGACCTTTTATTTCGGTAACATCGCTCCATTTTCGCGAGATCAGCCAGTTTTTTGAAACAATCATCAATTCTGGCACTATTTCATAACTCACCGCGATCCTTCCACCTGCTGCAATTTGTGCACCCCATCCTTGTGGCTTATAAGAGCCGATGGTGATATCCCGATGAATGGTAGACTGTACATTATCTGGCGTAGTGGAGCCAATGCTGCCAAGCTTAAATTGCGAAAACATCCTAAACTGACCATGACGATAGATCCGATATTTTGACCTTCCAAGATACTGAATAGAGGCGTATGGCCTATCGTCACGGTCAAATGATTTTGAGGTATTAAAAATAGAAGTGTCCCGCAGGTAAGGTGTATAGCCTTCTCCACCTAAAAAAACGGTTTGATAAGAATACCAACTTCTGCTGTTGAGGTTCCACCACTTGTCGCTAAAGGAACTCAATAGCCGCAGTTTAAAAAGATCAGTCGCAATTTCTAATCGAAATGCCCCTGTGAGGTCGCGATCGTTGTTGTGAAAAGAAAAGAAATCGTTGGTATGCTCGGCATAAATAGACTTGATGGCTTTTTTGGAGGTTTCCGTAAAACTGTACATGGAAAACTCCTTTCCCATGAGTTCGTCAATTCGGTGCCTTACCGAAACCAATGCTTCTTTGAGCACCGTCGGGCTGCTGTATAGATTGCGAGAAAAAATGCCGTGACCAGACCTCGTCTCCAAACTGTCAATTTTAAGGCTGATGACAAATTCAAGCCATGTTATCGTTTCCACATGGTTGATACAATCCAAGCGAGATTTAAAAGCCAGGTTGTTATAGTTCGGCGTGCCGATATCCAGAAGGGGGACTAGTTTTTCAACAATGATTCTTCTTATCCAGTTGTGCTTTTTACTAATGTAATAATCAATGTAAGATTGATTATCGTGCTTAATAGTCGTGGTATCTTCTTCGAATATAGGAATGCTATTAAGGATTTCCGGCTTTGATCCTCGGCGTATATCAATTTGATAGATCAACTCGTCGTAATCTGCGATGGAATCGCAACTCAGATCTTGGGTATGGGCCTGAGCAAACAGGGAAAATAAAATGGCAAGGGCAAAAAGGGATTTTTTCATTGGTAAGGTTGTTTTGTGAAGAATATTGGAAAACAACAGATTTTCTTAAATCTGAAGACAAGCCTTGGGGCAGGCACATACCGAAACAACCCAAAAAAGTACCCCCTGACCACCAGCGCAAATGCGCAAAGCAATCAGGGGGTTACGGGGGCGGGGATAGCTGACATGTGGTTGCAATTTGGCTTAGTCCCGGCAAATGTATGTCCCTAATTTTGTTTTGCCAACAATTCTATCCCTTTATTTCCTGCCCACAAACAAAAAATAACTCCACAACCCGCCATAGGCCCGCCGAACTTCTGTATGAACCGCAGTAAACCGCGCCTCTAAGGCAGGGAGCAGGTGTTTGTCCATCCGCACATGATGGACGTCCATCCAACGCAGGAAGATCCGGAAGGGCGATCCATGAAAGTCCACCACCGCGATCGTGCCATCTTCGTCCAAGTCGTCGTAGGCGCGTTGCAGGGCATCTTCCCAGCCCGGGTTTATCATGGTTAGGCAATAAGAAAACAGCACCACGTCGGGTTTTGCGGGCAATTTCCAATCGCCAGGGGCATAAGGTTTTTCCAGAAAAAGCAACCGGCGGGAATGTCTTTGTAACCTATTAGAGGCCACTTTCAGCATGTCGGGAGAAATGTCCACACCCATCAGGTGGAGGTTTGGGTATTGGTTTGCTAAAGTGGACAAATTGTGACCCGTGCCGCAGCCCACTTCAAGGATGGTTTGATCGCTCTGTTTGGGGAGATTCAAGGCCCTGATGATTTGATTTCGACCAAACAAAAAGGACCAGCGCGTAGCTTGGTACAGTTTTGCGTGCAATTTGTAATAACTGCGGATGGTCTTGACCTGGGTGCTTTCGTTATTCAATTTTGCGATTTCCATCTTTTTAGTCAGTTTACTTCCCCTAAAAGTACACTTGCATACGTTCCAACCCGATCATATTGCGCGGTTGCGGCTGCTTTGGGCACGTCAAATTTTACTTTTTGGTACACAAATTTGGGGATAAAATCCACCTCCAATGCTGCCGAGCGCATTAAGATTTTTGCATCTGGTGCACTGTTTTGCAGAATCAGTTGCCATTCCTCGCTCAAAGCCGGGCGGTTGTGTGCCGCCATCCAGTCCTGATGATCCAGAAGTATAAAATGGGTATATTGACTGGGATTGTTTTGTAAGAATTCACTCAGGGTAGAAGTATGCGTTTTGATACGCCCCACCCGGTTTTTTAGGATGTCGAAATATGCTTTGCGCAGGTAGTTTGGGCAACAATCTTCCGAATATGTTCCCAAGAGGTACACTTTCCAAAAATAGTTGTCGGCGACGCTCATTTCCGTGAACACTCGCCGAAAACACTGCTTCAAATAGCCCGCCATGCCGTCGTTGTAGGTCTTTTTGGCCAGGTTCTGTTGGGCTTGTGGTACGCCCAGCATGCTCTGAAAGAGGTGGCGGTTGAATACCCATCCCGTGAATGAATTGATCAAACGGGGCTCTAATTGATCGTAAAGATCACGTTGAGCAGCCAAATCCTCACACTCAAAAAGGCGATGAATAAGTTGTTTTGTCTTAGGGCTGGTTTCCAATACTTTTTTGACCAAAAAAGCCGCAGATCCTGCGCTTCCATACCAGTAAAAACTTTTGCGCACCCCTTTCCCACGAAAAAAATGAAGGTTGTTATCCCAGTATTGCTGCGGATAATCGTCCAAATTGGGCTTCAGCAGGTCTTGAAAAATATCATCCGCCTTTTGGTGTTTCCCGTTTCCAAAAAAATCAAACAAAGTCTGATGATCGCTGTGCTGGAACAAGGCAGATTTGAGTTCGAGCAGCGCATTTTGGCGCGGATTCATGTCCACACAATCAATGGAAATCGGGTTGTCCAACAAATAATCCAAGGCATTGCAACCAGCAGAAGTCAGCATGACGATGCGGCTATCGGCCTTGATATCCAGCATATCGCGGTCGCAACGCGGGTCTTCCCAACAGGTGTTGTAGACCAGATTGCCCGTGTGGATTTTGCTAAAAACCTTGTTTTTTATTTTGTTTATCATTTCGTTCATTTCAGGGTGCAAAAGTAGTCCGGCGCTTTCCGCATGGATGGCCGTGGCAGTTTAAGTCTTGATTAAGGTTGGAAACCGTTTCGCTCAGTCCGGCTTCTTAAACGCCGGATTGGTCAAAAACTCCGGCTCGGACAACGTTTTCAAAAAGGAAATGATGTCTTTCTTGTCTTTTGAACTGAGTCGGCCTTTTACAAGCGTATGCATAAACGGATCTGTATAAGGACCAAGGTGAAAACCAGTGTTGTAGAAATCCATTACCGCTTCCAGCGTAGCAAATCGCCCGTCGTGCATATAAGGCGCGGTGTACTCCACATTGCGCATTGAAGGGGTTTTGAAGGCCCCCGTTTCTGAAAGCGTGCCGCTCACGGTAAAGCGACCTGGATCAGTCGGCAGACTGTCGAGACCATTGTTCCGAAAAAGAAAATCACTGAAAATGGCACCGAAAGAGTGGCACATAGCGCAACCGCCGCGCGTGTTGTCGGAGAATAATTGCATCCCGATCATTTCTGATTTGTTGAGCGAGTCAGTCCCGTTTTTCCAACGGTCGTACTTGGAATTGAAGGAAACAAATGTGCGCTCAAATTGCGACAAAGCCTTGGCAACCAATGCGCTGTCTACCTTCTCCGTTCCAAAAGCGCGCCAGAACATATCTGTGTATTCAGGATTGGCTTGTATCTCAGCCACCGCGTTATCCAGTGTTTCGTGCATCTCGATAACGTCCCGGACCGGGCGCAAGGCTTGGTCTTCGAGACCCAGTGCCCGCCCATCCCAGAACAGGCGATTCTGCCAGGCAATATTGGCCAAACTCATGGAATTTCGTTTTCCGGGGAGACCGTCTATGCCTATGCTGAATTGTCGGGGATCGGTGAAAGCGTTTTCTTGACGGTGGCAATCAGCGCAGGCAATGGTATTGTCACCCGAAAGGATCGGGTCATAAAATAATTTGCGGCCCAAAGCGATGCCTTCCAAGGTGGTTGGGTTATCTGCCGGATCAAAAAAAGGCGGGAAATTTGGAGGAGACTCAAAAAGGTAAGGGGTTGGAGCTGGCGGCGGGATCGGCGGCAGATCGTGGCAAGCGGCGGCCAAAAGAACGACGAAAAAGAGGTAGGATTTACGGATCATAGATAGGAATTTAATATCCAAACAGGAATATCCAAACAGGAATATCCAATATCCAACAAGGAATTTCCAATGTCCAAGTAGGCCCTGCGCTTGGAATTAGTTGTAATTCAGCATAATGCGGTCACTGTGAGTGACCAAGCGCAGGGCCTACTTGGACATTGGAAATTCCTTGTTGGATATTGGACATTTACATGTGTTTTACCGCATCAGGAAGGTCATAAAATGTCGGGTGGCGGTACACCTTGTCATTGGAAGGGTCAAAAAAAGCCTCAACGTCTTCGGTAGAGGCGTGGATATGGGCAGACTCAACGACCCAGATGCTGATGCCCTCGTTGCGACGGCAATACACGTCGCGGGCGTTTTCTAGGGCCATTTGAGCGTCAGCGGCGTGGAGGCTGCCGACGTGCTTGTGGCTGAGCCCTTGTTTGGAGCGGATGAATATTTCCCAGAGTGGCCAGTGCTTCATGAAGTAATGAAGTGATAAAGTGATGAAGTGATAGCGCGAGGCAACGCAAATTCGATCAAGAGCGTTTTGGGGCCACAAAGGTAACAAGCCGCAGGTTTTCAGAATGCTGTACTTTTGGCCGCCCAAAGACAGTTGAGCGATTGTTGAGGGGTTGAGATTGTTGAGATCGTTTGGTGAAGGTTCTCAACCCTCAACAATCTCAACACCCTCAACAATCTCAACCCTCAACCCTCTCAACCCTCAACCCTCTCAACATTCTCAAACATTTACAAAAAATAATGGCAACACAAATAGACACGGCTATGAAACAAATCGCTTTCCTACTGCTCGTATTGGGCAGTTTTTCGGCAAATGCCCAAATCAAATACGGATTTAAAACAGGGCTTAATTTTGCCC
>JACMMM010000212.1 GCA_014379065.1 Saprospiraceae bacterium | reverse complement strand
GTTGACGTGGCCGTAGTAGCCATTCACTTCAGCCAATGTTTTATTGGCATAGTGCAGTAGAATATAAGGCAAAGCGATGCGCAGCGCGACAATGAAAATTATCAGACCGAGCAGAATTTTTGCTTTTTTGGTCTGGAAGAATTTGGGAATATTCATAGGTGCAGATTTTTTTTATTTTTACTTATCCGCTTTTTTTGCATAATCTCCATTTCGATTTTCTCTTTTTTGATATTTTATCAAATCAGTCAACCATCCGCTCAAAAGAAAAAATGTGAGCGTCGGGGTTCTTTTTGCCCAATGCCGAGTCTCGGATAATTTCTCCCGCGATTTGGCTGAAAACGATGCCGTTTCCGCCGAAGCCCAAAGCAAAGATGGTGCGTGGCCGCTCTTTAATCGTACCGATAAAGGGAAGCCCGTCGGCCGTTTCAGCGAAAGTGCCTGCCCAATTGAAGTCCACCAGAAGCGGGGCCAGCGTTGGAAATTTTTTGTCAAAATCTTGTGCCAACAGACGGGTCTTTTGGTTAAGCAATTTGTCCCGTCTGCCAGGGCTGTAAAAAGGCTCATCCCTACCGCCTATCAGCACTCGTCGGTCTGAGGTAGTTCGGAGGTATAGGTATGGTCGGGCGGTCTCCCAAATCAGCGCGTCCCGATACCAAATCTCTCCGTCAAAGGGTTCACTGACCAGCGCATACGTTGAGTGCAGGCGGGTGACTTTTTGTTCTAAATATGCTTGCGACTCATATCCACTGGCAATCACCAATTGTTTTGCTCGAATGGAATGCCCATGATTGGTATGCAGCACGACCTGTTCTTTTTCATGTTGGATATCCACGATTTCAGTCTTGTCGAATACCTGCGCCCCGTGTTTCATCGCATCTTGCAATAGTGCATGCGTGAGCGAATATGCATCCACTTGAGCGCCATCATGTGGTGAATACAAGGCACCAGCGGATTGAAAATGCGGAAATGCGCGAGCGACGTCGGCTTTGTCCCAACGCTCCACGCGAATGTCATGCTTTTGGCGAATCGCAAATTCGAGGTCCAATTCTTCCAAATCGGCTTTTCTGCTGGCGCAATAGATAGAAGGTTTGCGTTCAAAGCCCGTCGGGAGATCCAGTTTTTCGCAGATTTGTTCCAGTTTGTCAATGGCTTCAATGCAGAGATGATAGCTGCGGGCTGCGTTTTTTTCACCGACATATTTTGCCAATTGGTACATCGGCACGTCAATTTCATATTGCAACAAAGCAGTGCTGGCACAAGTGCTTCCCATACCTATGTGCCGGCGATCTACCACTGCTACGGACACACCTGCCTGCGCCAAATACCAAGCCGATAGCGCCCCTGTGATGCCTCCGCCCATGACAATAAAGTCCACTTTCAAGGGATGCCGGAGGGCTGGATATTCGAAGAGAAAGCCGTTTTTTAAAAGCCAATATGGGTAGGGTGTGTGAAGGTTCATATCGGATTACACCTTTTTTTCTTCCGTGGTCAATACCAATTGCTTTGCCACGACCTCCTTGTGCTCCACAAAAACGGCAAATTCGTTAGGGTTGATTTTGCCTCCATATTTATTGGCATAAACTTTCGTGAACTCCGCGCCCAAATAGAGAATAATAGCGGAATAATAGACCCATAGAATTATGAGCACTACGGCGCCTGCCGCTCCATAAGCCGAAACGGTACTCGAGCGGCTGAGATAAAGGTTGATAAGATATTTGCCTATCAAAAACAACACGGCAGTAAAAAATGCACCAATCATTACGTCGCGCCATTTTATTTGAGCATCGGGCAGCACTTTGAAAATCACTGCGAAAAGAAGCATCACAACGCCTGTTGATACCAAATTGCTAATAATAAAGGCCAACCACACGAACGCACTGATATTGGTAGCAAGCCAACCATCCAACATGCTCAGCGCCGCACTCAAAACAAGCGAAACCATCAAAAGGAATCCAATGCCAACGACCATCGAAAAAGAAACGATGCGTGTAAAAAGGAATCGTACCCAGCCTCGCTTTGGCTTTGCTTTGATTGACCAGATGGAGTTGATGGAATCCTGGATTTCGATAAAAACGCCCGTGGCACCAAGAAAAAGAGTGATTACACCCACAACAGTCACCCAAGGGGTGTCGCCAGAGATTCGGACGTTTTTGATCATTTCCTGTAGTTGCAAGGCCCCCAATTTTCCGATCAGCCCTTCAAATTGTTGGTATAGGTAACCTTCCGCTGCTTCTTTGCCAAGCAAAATGCTGCCAATCGCTATGACGATGATCAGCATCGGCGCCATAGAAAATAGCGTATAATAAGAAAGCGACGCGCTGAACTTTAGACCGTTGTCCACGATAAATTCCTGCACCGCCAGGCGGAGCAAGTTCCAGAAAGCGGTGATTCTGCGCCAGAGATTATTAATGGAAAGGCCGGATAATAACGGGATTTTCATGATGCTGAATACTCCTAGTTACACTGCCCAAGTACAACCCACAAAATAATAAATATTACGATGGTACTTAAACAGCCACCCCCAAATTTCATTGCGCCTGCACCTGAAAGCAGACCCCTGAATAAATTATTCATGATTAAGTTATTTATTGAAAGAATAGTAAACCTCAGTATTCCATGATGAATGGAATAGAAGATAATAACATCACAAAGATTGCCGTATCTGCTTTCATGGATGTTACACTATTTAATAAATAACTTGCACAATTCACACAATCATTTGCAGGAATGATTGCTTTTGGTGCTAGAGCCTTTAAGCCCAATGTCACTGACTTAAGGATTTTGTTGTCTTAGCGGTCAGACGACTTTGAGTCGTCAGACCGCGTGGCGGCCTCGTCTGACGGCTTTTCGCCGTCTGACGAGTAAGAAGCGAGCGAATGATTTTCCTTTAGTCAACGACATTGCCCCCCAGCCCACCAATTCCTAATGACAAAACTGCTGTATAAGCCCTTGCGCAGGCGCATACCCACCTATAGCGGCCTGCTGCCAATCAGCGCAAGCCCCAGCGAGGTCGCCCGCTGAACGACGTGCCATGCCCCGGTTGCATTTGAAGTTGGCCGCCTCTGGCTTCATCGCAACGGCCTTGTCAAAAAATGCCAGTGCCTCCGTGAATTTGCCCATGCTTGCGTAAGCGTTCCCCTTGTTGTTCACCGCGTCTGCGAAATCAGCTGAGAGCGCAAGCGCGGCATCATAACAAGCGATGGCCTCCTGCATTTTGCCTATTCCGGCCAATGTGTTCCCTTTCCTGAAATGGTATTCCGGGTCGGGCTTGATCTTGAGCGCAAGATCGTAGGCGGCGAGGGCGCGCTCGTTTTGACCGGCCCCCGCATAAGCCATGCCGAGGCTCGACTGAATTTGGTCTTTGGGTTCTTTTGAGTCCATTTTGGCAAATTTTTCCAAGTCTGCAATCGCTTTTGGGTAATCTCCTTTGGTCAAATACACTTGTCCCCGCCCATACCATGAATCAGCGAATTCGGGCTTCAACTCCATGGCGCGGCCAAACATCTTGGCGGCATCGTCATAGCGTTTCAACTTGTTGTAAGCCACGGCCAAATTGAAATTTCCATCAAAATAAGCGGGGTCTACTTTAATGGCCTGTTCGTAAGCTTTGGCAGCATTTTCGTAGTCTTTCAAATCGTCATAGGCAAGCCCTTTGTTCGTCCAGGAAAGCGCGTCAGTTGGGTTTTTGGCGGTTACATTTTCCCAAAGCGTTATGCTCGACTTCCAGGTCGCATTTTGCATAACCGTCAATACGGCGCACATCGCTACAAAACCCGCAGCGAGGTAGGGTAACATACTTTTCAGGCCCGTTTTTATGCGACCCATTTCGATGTCCGAATACGTTTTTGCCAAAATGAAAAACAAGCCGAGATAGGGGATATAGGTAAAACGGTCAGACATGAATGCCTTGCCTGCGCCTTTGAATTGCAACACAAAAACGATGTTGACAAGAAAAAACAGGAAGCCAAATGCTATCGTTCGCCCGTGCTTAACGGTGCCCCACACCCACCAACCAATGGCGATTAAAGCCAGCGGCGAAGCGTAGTACAAGGCTGGCAAATTGCCCAATTTTGGGTAGGGATAATAGGCGGAAAGCCCAAACGGCACAGGCACTTTCCATAAGTAATTGAAGAGCGAGCCCGTGGCAAAAAAGAATCGCTCGACCATGGTGTAGCCCACGTCTTTGAAACCTTCGGCTTCGCCGAGAAAGTGGATTCCCACCAGACCAAATATCAAAGAAAGTGCAAAAAACGGCCCTTTTTCCAGCCATACTTTCATGCTTTTTACATCGCGTCCTGCCAGCCAGTCCATCGCCAGCATAGAGAGTGGAAGCGATACGGCCTGTATTTTGGAGAAAAGCGAGAGCAGCCCGAGGATCAAAGTGAAGGCATAAAACTTGCTTTTTTGCTCGGTTACGTATTTCCAATACGTTATCAAAGCGGCAATATAAAACAGGCCGTACAGCACGTCTTTGCGCTCCGTCACCCAGGCCACACTTTCTGAGCGCATGGGATGGATGCCAAAAAGCGCCGTGCCAAGCGCCAATCCCCAACCCCGCACGCCCAAGGCTCGGAAAAAGAAAAAGGCCAAGGCGGTGGTGCCCACATGCAGCAGCACATTGTCAAAGTGATAAAGGAAAGGTTGGAAGTTTTCGACCGCCATCTTTCCTGGATTCACAATAGTATCAAAGCTGTGTTCGAAACAGTAGGTAAGCACCACCAGCGGCGAGTAGTTGCCGTGGGTGTGGCCGCTAAAAATCTGTCCAAGATCCATGGTTCCGAGCGTCTTCACCATTGGATTGAGCCAGAGATAGCCGTGATCGTCCCAATTGACGAAGCCTGCGCCGAAGGTGTTGGCGAACACGGCGAAGGTTAGGACTAGGCAGCCGGCGAGGAGCAGTTTTTCTTTACTCGCTTTACCCGCCGAAGCCTCGGCGTAGGCGGGAGCGCCCATACCGCTTGGTGAAGGCTTGGAAACGGAGGTTTTCTGGACGGGCTGTAGGTTCTTCTTTTTCTTGGACATGTCGGAAGCAAGGTTTTCGTTCGGACAAAGGAAATACGAATTCGTTTTACGGGCAATAATTTTCGAGCGGAGACCTCGTAGGTTTTCAAAACCTACGAGGTCTTAACGCAAGTAAAATATCCGTTGACGCAAATGAAATTGGCGAAACGGCGTTATCCGTGGCTTTCTGACGAAAAGGGGGTGGAATTCCCATAGTGAAGGTAACTTTGCAACAAAGTATAAAAGACATGACAACTATCCTGAGGGTCAACCTGAATGATTTGAACAGCCAGTTTTTTCAGGATCTGAACCAGAAATTTGATGAATCCGCCAAGGTGGAAATCCGGCTAGAGGGTAAAAAGCCGCACACTGAGATTTTTTCTGACGTTCAATTTTGGCAAGTGATTGAACGCTTGGATTGGTCAAAAAAGGCGGCTGCCGATATACTCGCCCCGGCAACGGCTTTCCTTGCCACCTTACCAGTAGCGAGTATTTACTTGTTTGCCGACAAACTCTCTGATAAACTGTACAACTTGGACACACGGGCACATGGTGACGCCTATCTGAAAAGCGAAGGCGACGATTATCTTTCGGTAGACGATTTCCTCTATGTCCGCTGTGCTGTGGTGGCCGAAGGGAAAGAATATTATGAACAAGTTTTGAAAGACCCCTCCAAGCTTAGCAGCGAAATAAGCTTTGAGCCATTGCTTAGTCTCGCGGATCATGCATACGCACAGAAAACAGGCAAACAGTTTGACTACCAGCCTGTCTTCAACTACGAAACTTACAGCAATAAGAAAGGCTGGATGTGATGATGCCACACAAAAATTCAAACGAAAATCAGGAACTCCATCACCTCTACGAAATCGTGGACAAAATAGATGGCGATACCTTTAAATATGGCGTGAGCTGTGACCCAATCGGTGAGGACGGGATTTCAGACAGAGTGCGAAAACAGATCAGTTTTCTAAACCGGGTGGACGATTGGGCACGTTTTTTTGCAAAAATTTTGCTGCACGACATTCCCGGAAAGAGAGAAGCGCGACGAATTGAACGGCAGTATATTCAAGATTACGAAGAGAAAAATGGTCGGAAGCCAAGGGGGAACCCGAGGTATTAAAAACATCCAACCTATGGAACAATCAATGAGCACTCGACAAATCAGAATAGCCGAACTGATCGGAAACTTGGAAAAACTTGCTCAATTGATTGATTTGCATAAGCAAACCACTCGGAACGCTTCCATGATTAAGCAGTACGAATTCAAACGGAAGGAATTTGTGGATGAATTACAAGGGCATTTTAAGCCTCTGTGTTTGCGATTGGAGTTGACCGAGACTGCGTAGGAGAGGACGCCAATATAGGCAGGAAAGGGGGTTGAATTGGAGCGCGGGTGATAACTTTGCACACTAACTGAAATTTGAAACCTATGGACGAACAAACTTTTCTGCTTCAATTCAACAGTCTACCTGCCAATTTGCAGCGGGAGGTGCTGGATTTTATTGGTTACTTGTTCCAAAAACACACGCTCGAAAAAAAGCCAGAACCTGCCAAACCCATTCGCAAAGCTGGCACTATGCCCGGCTTGATTGTGCATATGGCGGATGATTTCAATGAGCCGTTAGAAGAGGAGTTTAAAGAGTACATGATGCCATGAGCTACTTGTTGGACACGCACGCACTACTCTGGTATTTGGAGAAAAATCCAAATTTGCCCGAACGGGTTTGCACAATTATCGAAAATCCTCGGCATCAGATTGCTGTTCACATCGCCTCTTTTTGGGAGATTTCGATCAAGGTAAATATTGGCAAGTTGACACTTCGTTATCCAGTTGAAGAAGTTTTGAAACAAACAAAACAACAGAAAATCAATATTTTACCCGTTGGTGAACCAGCATTGGTGCTGCTGCAAAACTTGCCACATCACCACAAAGACCCTTTTGACAGACTACTGATTGCTGAGGCGCTTACTGCAAAACTCAAGGTTTTAAGCATAGATCCGAACTTTGAGCCTTATGGTGTTTCGTGTGTTTGGTAGGAGTGTTTTATAAAACAAGACAGATTATGAACCGTATCCCATCTAAATGCCCCATTTGTGAAGGGAAAGTAGAATCCGGCAAAACTACGTTCACGGTTGACTTGACCTCTGGCATAGTAGTGGTTCGAAATGTACCCGCTTTTGTCTGTACACAATGTGGGGAGGAATGGATTGATGACCCTACCTCAGTAAAATTAGAGGCTATTGCTGCTAGGGCAAAAGAGCAAAACGCACAGATAGAGGTGATGGCGATGGGTTAGGGTTTAGGATTTCTTGCCGATGTTGGCGTTCTCGTCAACATCGGCAAGAGTAGTGAGTGGCTATACGTGAGAAAGGAATAAAAATCAAAACCCAGTCAGATACCATTTATCCGCACCTTGAACTTCGAAAATAAGGGAAAGTCTCAAGATTCATTAGTACTTGGATTGTATGAATTATCAAGAAATTGCTGAAATGATAGAATCTATTTTAAAGTCACTTGCAATTATTGTTGGAGGGTCGTGGGTGTATTTTAAATTTATTAGAACCAGAGAAAATCACCCTAAAATTCAATTTGATATTGATCTTCGACTCCTTGGCAGACAGGAGGAGAAAATATTAGTTGAAATAGTTGGTGTTATTGTGAATAAAGGTTCGGTTCGCCATTGGCTGAATGATTTTATATGCGATGTTTTAATCCTTAAAAAAGGTGATAAGGTTGAAACAGGGGGTAAGTTTATCAATCATCAAATAGCATTTTCAAAGCACAACCCTCTTAAAATGGATGAAAAGGACGTTCAGGAAAAATTTGATGATAGAATTGTTTGGATTCCCGACGATTGGTACGAATCATTTATAGACCCTGGTGTTGAACAAAAATACACATACCTAACTTCTGTCCCAAATGACACGACGTTCGTGTCAATTTTCTCTAGGTTTATTACAAAAAACCAAGACTTTCATACAGCTCAAAAGACATATTCTATTGAAGAATTAGGGCGAAAAAACAATAACGACCAATCGTAAATTAACCAAAAAGTTGTATCCTAAAATTCCCTCTCAAAAACACACACAAACACATCAATGCGTCCACTCCTCTCCACCCTCCTCATCACCCTCCTCACGCTTTACCTAGCGTGTACGCCCAAAACCGGCACTAAAGTTACAAGCACCCCCAATCCCCCCAGCGAACCCGCCCTATGGGACACCATGGGCAAACCCCTCATGGGTGAAGGCGACGAGCCGGTAGAATACAACGTACTCGACGAGGTAACCATCGAGCCACAAGCCGAGGGAAACCTCGACTCGCTGCGCCCCTACAATCCCTCGCACACCTTCGAGGTGGATCTGATCCACACCAAAATCGAAATATCCTTCGACTGGGAAAAGAAACGCGCCAATGGCAAGGCCACGCTTACCATGCGCCCCTGGTTTTACGCTACTGACAAGGTGACTTTGGATGCCAAGAATTTTGACATTAAGTCCGTGACATTTGATGGGAAGAGCGAAGAGTTGAAACGTGATTACAACAATGAGCAACTGACCATTTACCTCGGCAAGACCTATTCCCGTACCGAGGAATTCAAAGTC
>JACMMM010000211.1 GCA_014379065.1 Saprospiraceae bacterium | reverse complement strand
TGAAAAAATTAGCAACAGGGAGCGTTGACGGCTGTTGGTAGCCAAAAGCGCTTCTTTTTCTATCAATATGCGTTCTTTTTCTCGTGTCCCATATTGCGTTTCCATCCGGGAGAGCTCTGCCGCATTGCGCCCCAAATATCGTTCGCCGACTTCCGAATAGGCTTTTTCCAGATAGAACAGGGCTTTCTCAGGTTCCTTGTTTACTTTGGCCAACTGATAAAATTGCTCCGAAAGTTTGCTCCCGTCGGTAACACCGTCGCTGGCACGAAGCAAGGCCGCTTCTGCCTCGTCGTATTTTTTAAGGGCCATGTTGTGCCCGAACAGGCGCATATCCGCGTCGCGTGCAATTTCCGTCAAATGCAAAGCCTGTGCCACTGCCCGAATCTGATAGAGGAAAGCGTTGGATTCTTCCAACCGATCCGCGTTGCTCAGTTGGAGCGAAATAGACATCCAGGCCGAAAGCACTCGACGAACGTCTTTAAATTGCGTCAAGTATCCCACCGAATTGCGTACATATTCCAGAAACTTGGATTGCTGTCCCGCATCGCCGTAGTTCAGCGCCAAGGACATCCACTCTCCCATAATGGCTGCCGTATCGCGGCGGGCTTCTGCAATTTTGAGCGCTGCCTCATGATATGGAACCGCGCGTAATGAAGCCCCAAAATATATGTCACGGCTAATACCGCCTATAAGCGACAAGCTGCGCATCTCCCAATAGCTGTCCTGCTTTGCCCGGGCGGTATCTAAAACAGCTTGGACCAAAGAAAGCGCCCGGTCAGAAGCATTGGCTTTTAAATGCAAATATTGGGCAGTGGTGAGCAAAGTAGCCGGGTTGCTGATCTGAGCTTTTTCCACAAGTGAAACCAACGCCTTCGTAGGCGCTTCGGCTTTGCCAAAATCACCGTAACGAACCAGCACCGTTACTTCTTCTGCCAACAAGCGGGCGCGCAACTCCGTGTTGGACGCAGGAACCTGCCGAAGCAGGGCTTCGCAAATTTCCAGTGCGCAGTTGGGGCGACCTTGCCGCTGCAATTGCAGGGTTAGCCCCAGATATTTATCCAAATTCGCTGTGGAGGTAGGATCTCCCAAATTCGGAAGCGCCGGGCAGTCCTGAAAAGTGGTATCTGGAAAAGGGATGCTGCGAATTAATTGAAGCGTTTTTTCGATTTCCTCCTTGGAGGCGGTTTTCTGTTCAGGCGTTACGCTTCCCCAAAATGAAGCGCTTTGCCCCCTCAGGTCGCCCTGATAAAGCATAAAAAGTCCTAAGAGCAAACATCCCGTTAGCGCTTGTAACAGACCAGAAAGACGAATGGGTACAAAAGCAATCATTGAAATAGATCCGATTCAAAATGCAAAAGAAAAGGCAGGCGATCGTACATCGGCTCTGCCTTAATATCTTCCTACCTAAATTTAGGAGGCAACTTCAAGTTGCCACGCTGTTGAATTTAGGAGGCAACTTGAAGTTGCTTCCTAAGTTTGACCAAGATGTTTTACCCTTTGTGGTGCCTAATCGTACGCCCATCAAGCCCTTGCACCGGGCGGGCATTCTCATGCTCCAGGTGCTCAAAATGTTCTATCTGGTGCACATCTGCTTCGATATGGTGCTCCATTACAATCCAGGTTACAATCTCGGAACAGGGTGGGGTAGTGAGCGAGCCGGAGTAAGTGAAGTAACTCTTGTCGCTCGGCATAAAATCAAGGGCGCTGAACGTGGCTGTAGTATCATACGTTGCATTTATGGTGGCAGGCAAGTGATCTGCGAGGCCTTCCAATGTTGCATTCGCAGCACCTTCTTCCACGAAAACCCCGATAACAGCAAGTTTCCCTGTCGTAGCGTTTTTATGTACAAAGTGCATTTCCAAGGGTGTATGGACGCCGTTTACGGTATGTTCGCTGTGCGTGTGGGTGTGAAACTGAAGCAGGTCGAACTTTTCTCCGTTTACGAGGATACTGCTGCCCGCGTCAAAATTGAATTGGATGGTGTGGCCTTTGTTGACAATGTGCGTAGCCGTGGCCACATATGTTTGTGGGATGTCGGCCAAAGTTGCGTCGTCCACCGCGCCCGTAATGTTGATGGGGGATTGGACATTGCCGTTGCAATCCGAGTCTAAACAAATCTCGCCCCAATGGTCAGGGCCAATTTCTCCTTCGTATTCGTATGCAACCCCGTCACAGGATTGAGGCGTTTCTTTGTCCTCTCCGCAAGCCATGTTGAAAACGAGCGAGCTGGCGACAATTAAGGAAAGCAGTGGGTTTTTCATGAATTTTGTCATGTGTGAAAAGTTTTAAAGTTTTATAAGAATGAAAAAGCAGGGCAAGGTCTATAGAAATTTTCAGATGTCTTACGTCTTTGGCCAAGCACTTTGGCAGTATATCCCTCCACTTAAATCAAGGTGACCCAGCTCAGATAATTTTTTTGAAGATTTTTTGATGGTACTTTTGCGCAGCTCCCTAAGCTTTGGGTGCAAGCTTGATGGAAAATAAAGACTTGACCTATATCCGAGCGATTTTGAACAACGATTCCACGTTGCTCGATGAAATATACCGCAGGTTTCTTCCGCCTTTGTTTGGCATGTTGCGCCGAAACGGGGGGAGATTCGAAGACGCAAAAGATGTTTTTCAGGAAGCAATCGTGGTCGTGTTCCACCATGCCGCCCGACCCGGGTTTCAACTCACTGCACCGTTCCAATCTTATTTGATAGGCATTGGCCGATTTATTTGGTTGCGGCAATTGAAAAAAAATGCCCGCATAGAGGTCACTTCTGATAGGGAAGACGGATTTGATGTAGATGCTGATCTGGAACATCAAATCTTTGAATCAGAAAAACAACGGCTGTTCCGGGAAAAATTTACCCTTTTAGGCAAGGATTGCCAGCAATTGCTGCAACGTTTCTTCGACCGCGAACCGCTGAACCGTATTGCCAACGACATGGGCTACACCGATGATTATGTCAAAAAGAAGAACAAGGTTTGTAAAGGAAAATTGATGGAATTGATCCAAAAAGACACTCGTTACGGGGAATTGACTTCACATATTTATTCAGCAAAAACACAAGCCGCCCCCAATGGAGAATAACTTAGACGACCTAATCACTGATTATCTATCCAATACGCTCGACTCCGAAGCGCGCTTTGCATTCGAGCAACGGCTTGCTGCTGAGCCCGAATTGGCCGCCCGCGTCGCGTTCGAACGGGACATTTCGGCTGCGCTCAATGCTTCCTCGCCCGAAAATAAACTCCGGGCAAACCTGCGCCAACTTTCTGAAAAATACGACGCACCCGAAAGCCTTGATCCCAGCTTGGGGGAAGCACCCGGCGGCAAGGCCCAACGGTGGTGGATCCTTGCCGCAGGAGTGTTGCTCTTGGGTGGATTGGCTTATTGGAACCTGCGTCCGCAGGAAAAACCGACGATGAGCCTGCCCCCTCAGCCCCCACTTGAATCCCCAAGCACTCCGCCCGCCGAAGAGTTGCCGAAAAACGGAGATGAAAAAAACAAGCCGGACAGCAAAACTCAGCCGATTGCTGCCGCCTTCAAACCTATTCCGAAACTGGAATCCTATATCGGTTCGCAAACGCGAAGCGGTGATTTTCATTTTCGCGTGGACCAGCCTAAAAGCGGGGCCACCATGACCCTCCAAACCGGTCAAGTGAATTTCCGCCTTTCTGGAAAAATTGAAGGCGCAACACCGTCAAGTCAGAGCATCCAAGTGATGATTTTCAGCAACAATCAACAAAATTTTGAGAATTCTCGCCCGGTGGAAAGCCAAATGCTTGAATCCAAACCAGACGGAGCATTTCTTTTACAAAAGAAACTGGCACTCTCGCCGGGGCTTTATTACCTCGTGTTTGAAGACCGACAATCAGGCGAGTGGTTGTTTGTGGACAAATTTTTGGTGAAGGTTTAAGCGGGCTACGTTTTCAAAAATTTTAAACCTTTGCAGGCAACAATCAAAAATTATGAAAGGAATCTGCCACTTCCTGCTGACAACCCTGCTTCATCTGCTGCTTTTATTACCCCTATTCGCACAAAATGCCGATAAGTCTCTCGAAGAAATGAGCTGGAAGGAGCTGAGCGAAAAATGGGAAGCCCTTGCCGTACTAGGTAAAAACGAAGAAGCCCTGCCTTATGCCCGCTCCGCCCTGGAAATGGCTCGGCGGGATTCCACTGAAGCAAGTCTTAGCTACGGAGTAAGCCTCGATAACCTTGGGTATTCGCTGCATCATTCCAGGCAGTACGCCGAGGCAGAAAAGTGTTTTACGGCGGCTGTCGGGCATGCCCGTTTGCATTTGGGCGAGGATCATGAAGACTACATTACACGCCTTTCAAATCTGGCCATGCTCCACATGGACATGGTCGAACTGGCCAAATCCGCCTCGGAACTGGAGTCTGCGGTACACCTGGCGGATAAAAATCTAACAGCCGACAATCCCTTCGTCCCGATCATGGTCAACAACCTCGGGCTGGCGTACGAGCGGCTCGGCGACCTTGATCGTGCCCTGAAACATTACCTCCGGGCGCTCGATCTGACCGAACGGACTGTGGGCAAGGACAACGCGCGCTATGGCATCCGCCTGTTCAACATTGCGGCCATATATCGCAAAACCGGCAAGTTTGAACAAGCGCTCGATTTCAACCTCCGGGCGCATGCGATTTTTGAAAAAACAGTCGTGAAGACCCACCCCGGGTATGCGCTTGGCTTAAATGGTTTGATGGCATCATATATTGAATTGTCCCGGTTTGAAGAAGCATTTCCGCTCAGCGAAGAATTACTGAGCCTGGCGGAGGCAAGGGCGGGAAATCCAACGACGGAGATGTTCGATTATTTGGCTGTGATTTTAAACCTGTATTATTCCGCGGGCCAATACAGTCGCGCAGTGGATTTTGGCAAACAGATCCGCTCAAAATACCAGGAGATTTTTCCAAGGCCATATAGCCGCCAGGCTTATATAGCTACGCGTATAATGTCATCGCTTGAAAAATTGGGACGATTGGAGGAGGCAGCGGAATTTGCCCGTTTGCAAAACCGCCTTACGTTGGACGAATTGATGGAGAATTCTCGCCAATTCAGCGAAGCCGAACATCTGAAGTATTATCAGACATACACGCAAATCGCGGACGCTTATTCCTTGCAGTTCGCCTTACAACACCCGGAATTCCAGGAAATGGCCGGGGCTGCCTTCGATTACCAATTGGCGCTCAAAGGCTTGTCGTTGGCCAATCGCCGCGAATTGTTCCATTCGCTGCGGGAAAACCCGCAAGACCAGCTTTCGACCCAGTTCGAAGCCTGGCAACGCCTGCAAAACGATATTTCAAAGCAATATGCGCTGCCGCCGGCCCGGCGGCAGCGCAACCTCGACAGCCTGCTGGATTTGTCCAACGAACTGGAGCGCAACCTGGTCCGTGGATCAGAGCCGTTTCGGCTGGCTACTCAGAACTTCCGGTGGCAGGACGTACAATCGGCCCTTTTGCCGGGTGAAGCCGCCATCGAGTTTGGCCGGGTCAAAGACCCCCGTTCGGACAGTATTTTATATGCAGCCTGGATGGTACGCCCGGGTGACAAAGCGCCGAGGCAGATTATTCTTTTCGAGGAAAAGGAAATAAGCAACCTTGCAGCCACCCGCCACCTGTACGCTCCAGATCATCTGCCGGTGGGAAAAAATCTGCATGAACTGCTCTGGAAGCCGCTTGAGCCATTGTTGAAAGACATTTCCACGATCTATTTCGCCCCGGCGAGTGTGTTGCACCAAATCAATTTTGGAGCAGTACCCATTTCTCCTTCCGAGGTTTTGGCAGATCGTTTCAAGGTGCACCGGCTGGTGAGTACCCGACAAATTCTGACATTGAAAAATAAACCGGAACAGGCTTTGCCACGCTCCGCCCTCGTGTTTGGCGGGATAAAGTACGAAACTGATAGCGTAGCTTTGTCAGTTACTAATACGGTTTCGGTAGAAGCGGAAAAGGCATTAATACTGCCTAATCGAACGCGAGGCCTGAGCTTCGGCGACGACTGGGAGTTCCTGTCGGGCACCTTGAAAGAGGCTGTTGAGGTTCGAAACCGCCTGGAGAAAGTTGGGGCCAAAGTCGCCTTCGCTGATGGCTTCCATGCCTCGGAAGGATTTTTTAAAAAAACGGCACAGGCTTCTCCTTCGCCTGCTGTGCTGCACCTGGCGACCCATGGTTTTTTCCTGACCGCCCCCGATACCAATGCACACAGTGGTTTTGCTACAGCGGAAAACCCCATGGCGCGTGCCGGGCTGGTTTTGTCGGGCGCCAACCGCGCCTGGAGCGGCGGCGAACCGCTCGCCGGACAGGAAGACGGCATCCTCACAGCCTTGGAAATCAGTCGGTTGGATTTGAGCGGTACGGAACTGGCTGTACTTTCGGCCTGTGGTACCGGGCAAGGCAAAGTGGAAGCAGGCGAGGGTGTGCTCGGCTTGCAACGGGCTTTCAAAATGGCAGGTGTGCATTACGTCATCATGACCCTCTGGAACGTGCAAGACCATGACGCCCAGCAGTTCATGGACCTTTTTTATGACCAATGGCTTTCCCAGAAAAAGAGCGTGCCGGATGCTTTTCGGGTGGCACAACAGAAAATGCGGGCGTTGCATTCCAAGCCTTTTCAGCCGATGGCTTGGGCGGGGTTTTTGTTGTTGGAGTAGGGGTTGGGTCACTCTTACAGGGACGGGGGATTTGGGTGAACAGTATCCCCGCTACGATTTTATTCGGCGTTATGTGTAATATCCATATTTTTGATCTTTGTAAAAATAGGCTCGTTTTGCTTTTGGAATTTTGTGTAAACCAGTATAGTTTTATACAAATACTAAATTAAAATTAAAAAAGAAATAAAATGGACCAAAGAATTATTGAAATGCTTGTATTCAACCAGTTTGATAACAATCCCCGTTTCACCCAAGATTCGCCCGTCTATCCTGATGTGTGGATGGAATATTTTAACCATGTATCCAATCTCGATACTTACCGTGTTGACCTTATTCTTACGCCACACAAACAGTTTAATGCTTCTGATCTTTTAAAAGAATTATTACTCAAGCTTGGTAGGGATGATACTAAGGAGCGCTTTGAAATTGCGAGCAATGGTGATACAGTCGTAGTAAAGTTGACGTTTGAAGAATTGATTAGGGTGGTCCTTCCACTCTCCAAATGGTGGAAAAATGATTTATTCAAAAATGACGAACCTACCGCTGACCTGCTATGGTTGAGAAGACTTGTAGGTGCATTTCAGTTAGCAAGGAAAGAAAACGATATTAATCTTTCAAATTTTCATGAATTTTTAGATGAGTTTGAAGCACTCGGATCTAAATTCATTGGTGAGAAAATTATAATGCTTATAGATAAAGACGATCCTGCTAAGCTTTGGTCGGCCAGCCTGAATCGTCGAGCTTCACTTTCAATTGAACTTTCTGTTCCAGCTACTAAAGCAGATGCCGGAAGGCGGTTATTTGGTATAGATGGTTCAGGAATTACCTGGGCTGTGCTCGATTCGGGAATTGATATTACTCATACGGCTTTTCGTGCAATCGACCCAAAAACAGGCAATCCCTATCCGTCTGCCCTAGGTGATGCTCAGGAAAAACTGTCTAACTTCACAAGAATCATTGCTACGTATGAGTTCACCAGGTTTAGAAGAACGATCGCTGATATATTAACTAACCCGAGCAAGGCTAATATATTGAATAATTTATGTGCCCAGCCAACAAGTAAT
>JACMMM010000210.1 GCA_014379065.1 Saprospiraceae bacterium | reverse complement strand
TTCATTGGAGGTGATTTTTGAAATTGAGTGAAAAATGAGAGTGAAGTGCCGTTCCTATCGCTTTTCGGCTTCCGCGCCCGAGTGCCTTCGGGATGGTTTTATAGCATACGAAGCCCGTAACAGGAGGGCGCACCGCCCATCTGCCGGACACTTTATTTGGTTTTATGCCCGTATGGTGTCTGTGAAATTTAATACAAGGGTACAAAGACGGTTTTCTGCCCACAATCCCATGATTGGAGGACAAGGGTTGAATTTCAAGGCTTGATGGCCACGACATGAAGCAAAACTCCTCTCCGAAATGGGATGCCATTCGTATTGACAATGCTCCATTTGTCTTGGGTATAAGTTCCGCCGAACCACGCTGCCACCGGACTATCGTTGTATTGCATAGCGATGGGGTAACCGGGCGGCCTTTCTTCCTGAGTTGTTCCCCAACTTGGAGTGGCAAAAATGAAAGTACTATTTGCAGAAACGGCGGCTCCTTGCAAAAAAGTAGCATGTTGAACAAGGTAAGACGTGTTGGCCGGGGAGGTCTCGTGCATATAAGCCGAGCCATTTGGAAAACCGGGAACGACGCCATTTTCCATCAGCATCACATTGAATTTCGCCCCGACAGGCATCGAAACAGATTGCGACGGGCAACCCGGATAAAAATAGTTGTTGTTGGCAATCGCCCATTTTCCGTTGCTATAACTGGTGAGTTGCGAGTTGTCATTGTAAGCAGCGGGGGCAACATCGGTCCCCAAATTTTGAGTGACCAAAAGCAGGGCTTTGGGTTTGCCGTTGGTCAGGGCATTGTCAATAAATTGGAGGTGGGGCCAGGGGCCGGGCGGCCCCGATTGGATGAAATAATTCGGATTGCCAATCGGAGCCACCAAAACATTAAAAGTCACGCCGACCGCCATCGGACTTTTGTTTTCATTGCAAATCATCCAACGTTTTTGGGCTTTGTTGTACTGCACGGCGGCATTCAACCGATAATTTGTGCAAGCATAAGAGTCGCCGCCGTCATTCCATTTTGGCATGATGAAAAGGATGGCGTTCGGTTTGTTATTCACCGAAACGTGGTCAATGATGGTTTTTGAACCAGAAACATTGGCCTCCGAAGTCGTGTGGCGAAAAGTGGCTTGGCCGCTGAGATTTGAAAAAACAAAAATCAGGAGGGCGAAAAGAGTGATTTTCATTGAATTTAGAATGATTGAAGTTTTGGGAAATGTGCCTACTCATCTCGCTTTTCGGCTTCCGCGCCCGAGTGCCTTCGGGGTGGTTTTAGAGCATAAGGAAGTCTGTAAGCAAGAGGGCACACCGCCCTCCTACTTTAGACTTCATTTGGCTTTACGTCCGTACCGTGTCTGTGAAATTTAATGCAAAGGTATTGTTGCTGTTTTCTGCCCACAACCCATCCTGTATTTGAACCAATTGTGGGCCATTTGCCTGCCTGCTTTTTCTCCCTCGACAAATTGGACGAGGGTGGCGAGGGTAGTGGAGCTGGGATTCACTTTTGTGGGAATTTCTTCTAGCACCGCATTGATATAGTTCGTGAGTGTTTTGTAGCTCAGCGTCACCCCCGTGGTTTCTTCGATAAAGTAGGCAAGGGTTTGTGCTTTGCTGTACGGGAGTTTGGTCAGGGGTTCGCCAAATGCTTTGAAATGTACGTCAGCGACGAGAGCGCTGAAAACGTAAAAGTCTGAAGATTGCATTTTTGAGGCTGTGGTTTATAGGTGAATGATTCGGAAGGTGTTGCAATTGAAGGTTGACCCGCGCGATAAGTTTTTGAGCACCTCCATTTCATGCACTACTCGTTGATAATCATATAATACCCGCTTAAGTATTCGTTAGAGTTCAAATACCCTGCTAAACCGCAATTAACAACTGCCCCAATGGTGTAAGTGCCTGCCGCTGGCTTGAATGAGCTTGTCATTGTAAAGCCTAGCCTTTCGGAAACCGTGAAGTTGGGGTTATAAAAAACACTTGCTGAAGCAGTGGTGACCGACCCTCCGAGGGTGTTCTGGTAACCAACGTCTAATAAAAACTGGCTATTCCCAGCAGCATTTCTGCCCAGCGCCGCCGCTAACATCATGACCACCCGCTGATTACCATTTAAAGTAACAGTAGCCGTAGGTCCAAAAAACTCGTTGGTACTTGGAAATGTCGGAATAGGTCCTCCACAAGGGCCAGCGATATTAGCGATGGCGGCAATGTTGTTGGTCGCAACCGGAAGATTGACCGTTCCGCCACCTTTGGAAAGTGACAACTGATTGCCCGTCAATGCGAGCGTTTGTATTTCATTGGTCGTATCCGAGTCCCCGTAAATGCTGCGCTCCGCCACTTTTGCATACGGCACGGCTTGCAGTTCCGTAGCGGCAAAGTCGTAGGTATTACCTCCTACTGCCACTGTAATTTTCACGGAGCGACCACTGCTCCCCCAATCCAGCGTAGAGAAAGTGCCGTTCAGCGCGGCACCCTTGCCGATGACGACATTGAACAAGCCGAGTTGGTCGGTACTGATGGTGTGGATTTCGCGGTACAGCTCCGCGCCGCCATTAAGGATACTGACCGTGGCCGTGCCACTTTGGTTTTCGATGGCCTGATAACTGTTGTTGCGCAATACGGCCTGATAATTGAGTCCGGAACTTGTTTGCGCCGAAAGGCAAAAAGGAGTGAAGGCCGACAGCAGTGTCAGCATAAAATAAATTGCTTTCATGATGTTGAGGTGAGTTTTTAGTGAAAAAATTGGTTTGAAAGACGATTGAAGGGGCTTATATTTTGACGAATGGAATGCTTCTGCTACGCCCCGACAAGTCGCTGAG
>JACMMM010000209.1 GCA_014379065.1 Saprospiraceae bacterium | reverse complement strand
GTTGTATCGCCGTCGGTAATGATGCCGCCGTTGGATGCCTCCCAGTGATAGGAAAAATTAGTGCCGGAACTGGAAGCCGTTGCGTCAATTTGAGTTGTTGGATGAGCGCAGGTGATGATGCCTGGCGACGCCATTAAAATGGTCGGATAAGTAGGATTGGCGACTGCTGCCGAGAATGTTTTGGTACAAAGCAAATCATCTGTCACTGTCACCGTATAAGTGCCCGCCGAAAGTCCTGTGACAAGAGGGTCTGTTTGGCCGGTATTCCAATGGTAGCTGTAATTGCCCCAGCCGTTGTTGGCCGCGATGGACAAGGAACCGCCAATACCGTGGCACCCAGCGGGTAAGGATTCCAGCAAAGTAACGGCAAGTAAACCGGGAGGATTTTCCACGGTAATCGGCCCAAGGATATTCGTAGCAGCACTTGCGGCGGTAACAGTACAAGTGTAAACACCCGCAGGAAGATTGTTCAAATCCTGCGTATGCAGGCCATTGGACCAATTGTAAGTATAAGGTGCAAGTCCACCGCCCACATCTATGTCTATCGAGCCTGTACTGGATCCAAAACATTTTACATTGCGTACTGTATTGACGGAGGTCGAAAGCGGTGAATTTGCGCAATGAGAAGCCCTGAAATTCCACAATTCGTTTGCCGATAATGTTCCCGGCATCCATGCTATTTTGTCGGCTGGGCAGATCATATAGATCACCGGGAAACCGCCGATACCGTACACGGCGTTAATACTCCCATTGTCCTCGATAATGGGGTAAGGAGTGCCCGTTACGTAGTCGCCCTCCGTACCTCCGTCGCAACCGCTTAGGCCGTATAAACATTCGATATTTGTGCTGACATCGCCTTCTATGGCAAGGACAACGGCCTCATCTGATCCATTCGGGCCATAAGTGTTGTAAATAGTCTCCATTGCCCCGGAATGAGCGTAGCTCCAGCAAGGCGGGCACCAAGTGGCAAAAAGGTCTATATAAACTGTTTTGCCTTCCTCAAGCAAATCGTACAAAGTGTAGGTATTGCCATTCAGATCCGTGCCTGAAAAGTTCGGGGCAACCGAACCCGAAGGCACTTGTGCTGATGCAAGCGACCAACACAGGGTATAGAAAGCAATGAGCAAAAATAACTTTTTCACAGGCAAGCAATCTTTGATAGGAATTTGAATATGGACGTAATGTACGGCGTTGCTCCTACATAAGAGGCGATCAAAGTAATTGGAATTTCTACTTTTGCGTCGCCTCTCACTACAGGGGGCACACATTTTGCCGGATGTTACACTAAGGCTATACTAAGGTTTTTTTGAAAAAACTTTGTGAAATTTGCGCCCCTTTAGAACCCATCCAAAGCCTCTTTTTCCAGCATCCACCACTACTAAGACATAATGGCTAAGAAGCCCGTTTCCGCCTCGTCCAATAAGACTCAAACCAAGTCCTCCGCTTCATCTGCCCCAAAAGGCAACGAAAGCAATTGGCCTAAGCTCGGCCTCATCGTGCTTGCTATCACGGCAGCTTGTTACCTGCCCACGCTCGGCCACGATTTTGTAAACTGGGATGATTCCAAGAACATTACCGAGAACCCGAACCTCCAACTGGTGGGCAAGGGCATTCCCTGGAGCATCACCCTCCCAAATATTTTCGACCTCGAAAAGGGCGCGGTGATTGGCAACTACAACCCGTTGCCCATCCTCACGTTCGCGGTGGAGAAATCGCTGAACAGCGGCGAGTTCAGTCCAACGCTCACGCACGCTGTCAACCTTTTGCTGCATTTGCTCACGGTCTTTTTCGTGATGAAACTCTTGTCGGGTATGGGCATTGGGCGTTGGGGCGTACTTGCAGGCGGGCTGTTGTTTGGCATCCATCCCATGCGCGTGGAATCAGTGGCCTGGGCCTCGGAGCGCAAGGACGTGTTGTTTGCCATGTTCTTTTTCTGGGCACTGGTGTATTATGTGAAATGGCTGAAACAGGCTGAAACAGGAGAAAGCCGAAAGCGCACTTACTGGATTATGCTTGTGTTGGCGCTGCTCTCTTGCCTCTCCAAAGTGCAAGCTGTTGCGCTGCCGCTTTCGATGCTGGCGCTGGATTTTTGGTTTCGGCGACCCATGAATTTTAAACTGATCTGGGAAAAGGCCCCTTTCTGGCTGCTTTCGATTGCGATTGGCCTAATAAACATTTACACGCTCCGTTTGCAGGGCTCCACCGATGATTCCGCCTTGAATTTCAATTTCCTGGACAGGCTTTGTATCGGGGCGTATTCCTATTGTACCTATTTGTACAAACTGGTTGTGCCTTACCCCATGTCGCCTTTATATCCCTATCCTACGCAATTGCCGTGGACGGTGTATGCTGCGCCGGTAGGAATTGCCTTGGTAGTGGCTGGTTTGGTGTGGGCATGGTTGAAAGGAAATCGAACCGTAGTTTTTGGACTCTTGTTCTTTACGTTCAATGTGATGTTTGTGCTCCAAATCTTTGCCGCCGGACAGGGTTTTATGGCCGACCGCTTTACTTATGCGGCCTATTTTGGCTTGTTCGTGATTGCTGCGTATTACCTGGATATTTTCTCAAAAAGGGAAAACTCGGAAAAGAAAATTTACGCGACCCTTGGCGTGATCACCTTGGTCTTCGGCAGCTGGACGGTCTGGCAATCAGCCATTTGGAAAGACGGGACAACCCTTTGGACCCATGTCATGCAGCTCCAAGAAGGTGACAAAGAACGCAGTGTGCTTCCGTACTGGAATCGGGGGAAATACCTACTCACTAAAGGTGATCTCGAGGGGGCGCTGAGAGATTATACGCAAGCCATAGAAATGGACCCCAGCAATCCCGAACTTACAAAAGACCGGGGAAAGACTTACTTCAACATGGCGAGTTCGTCGCAATACAAAAACCAACAAAGGGCACTTCTCGAAAAAGCGATCCAGGATTACACGGCGGCCATGGCAAAACCTAAAATCACGCCCAAGTCAAAAAGCGATGCGCTCTCCAGCCGCGGCGCCGCGTATGGATTTGCCGGTATGTATGAGCAGTGCATCAGCGACCTCACGGAGAGCTTGGAGATGGACCCGACCAACAAAACCGCCTACGCCAACAGGGCCGTCGCGTACCTCAATACAAATCAGTACGAAAAGGCCCTCAAGGACTATGAGGAATACGTGAAACTCGACCCTAACAACCCCCAAATGTGGTACGAATGCGGCATGATGCAGCGCACGCTCAAGCACTACTTGCATGCCGTAAAATCCCTCGAAAACGCACTAACACTCAACCCAAAATTTGGCTTGGCTTTCCTCGAGCGTGCGCGCACAAAAGCCGGGATGGGAAACTACACCGAGGCCCGACAGGACTACCAAAAGGCGCAGCAACTGGGGGTTAAGTTGGAGCCTGCGGACCTGAAAGCGATGCGCGAGGGGGGGAATTAATATTTATTTCTTGCCCTCTTGCTTTACGGATAGAAATACTTTTTGTTCGTAGTGGGAGCCAGTGGCGACAAATTTAATCGTTGCACTTCGACTGCTGGAGCTGCTATTGGCGGCTATGTTGACCTTTACTACTCTGGATTGGGTACCATATTGCTCAGGCAGTGTAATCCACGAAGGGTATTCTGTAGCAGTCCAGTTGCATTGATAGCAAAGTGCATTTAAATAAGCAACTGTGGCTGCCGATCCCACGCTTAGGTTTGGAGAAACTGTCATTTTTGGACTAGAGGCGTATTGGCTTTTTGCGGCTTGATTAACGCTGACGGTACCTGTTTTAGGACCACAGGAAATCTTGATTTCGCCTGATCTGGCGTTTTGGTTGTTATTGCCACTTGCAGAGACTTTTACAACCGTTGTGCCTGCTGGCCCAGAACTAGGCTGGGGTGGGGGTGTTAACCAATCAGGTTTTGAGCTGACAGTCCAGGGGAGGTCGGCAGTGACAGTAAAAAACTGCTCGCCGCCACCTTCCGTATACGAAATGCTGTTAGAAATATCGAACAATAGGAAGCCTTGAGATACATCGCAATAGGCTGCTGACCCATTTTTAGGCTGTACAATAACCCTGCAAGTGCGTGCAGATGAAGTTAAATTTTGACTGGGGGTAACGGTGATTACGGTTTGCCCACTGCCGCCATTTTTGGGTGAAATGGAACACCAATTTCCCGGATTTGGAATAGACCAGTTGCCAGTCGCTGTGACGGTAAATTGCTGAGGGCCACCATTATAGGTAAAACTTAAGGAGGAGCTTGATACCTTGGTCTGCCCGTTGGCAAAGTAGGACACACAAAAGAGGAAAGAAACGGCGATAAAGACTTTTTTCATAAAGAGTTGTTGGTTAAAGTATTTTGATTTTTACTTGCATATTCCTTGGATACATTTCCACAGAGCCGCCAAGATACGCATACGAAAATAATATCCTGCAAAAGGAAATTGCTCTATTTGAACTTTACATCCGTTGAGTTGTGCGAAAAAACAGGTTTTTTCTTTTTCTCCGGCTCTTCAACTTTTAAGCCATTGAAACTTACCCCATGAACGTCATCGAGTACAACCGCAGTTCTGTAATCCTCCTTCCCGCAGATTAAAGTTACATTTTCAAATACAATCCCTTTTGCGTGACGTATATAAAACCCCCAAGCAGGCAACTCTTTGAACATAGAGAATTCGGGGTATTTAGCTGGAAGCTCTGGCACTTTTCCCAATTCATCTAATCCAAGCTTTGCATAGTTGGGATTGGCCCCGCCAGGATAATGTATTTCTACATTTTTTAAAACGATGTTTTCTATCGCGACATCGGGCATTCCAACAATGGACGCAGGTGAAACATTTCTAGGCAAATCTTCTACAGGCCCTTCGTAGGGATAGCCTGCATCGGCTTTTGTGGCAGGAACTTCGGCATAAACATTTGAAATGCTGATGTTTTTCATGCTTCCTTTTTTGCCTGGCTTCCGTTCACCAATCCTGAGGAAAATTGGGTTGCCAGTATTTAATGATTTAAGGCTGTCAACCCTTACATTTTCAACAATGCCGCCATCCACGGCAGCAAAGGTTATGGCAGAGCGATAGGTGTCAAAAACAGTGTTGCTAATGATTTCAATGTTTTTAAAACCTCCACGGGAGAAAGTTCCAAACTTTATTCCATTGGCACTGGAGCGAATCGTGTTATGGGTGATTTTAACATTCTGACATAGGAAATCAGCACTGTGCGATTTGAGGCAAATAGCATCATCGGAAGCATCGAAATAACTGTTCCTTACAATGACGCTGTCGCAATCAACTATATCTATCCCATCATTATTCCAATAGTTTTTACTATCAACGGTTATATTTTCTACCAACAAGTTTTTGCACTGATCGTATTGTTGGTTCCAGCTCGCCGGGTTTTTAATCATGATGCCTTGGATCGTTACATTTTTACACCCTTTAAAATATATGTTTTGCGGGCGGAGGCCTTCATTGGGGCGGTCGTTAGTCAATTTATCATCTTTTATGATTCCTTTGTGGATCATGGATAGAATGTTCTGAGCTACCTGATATCCACGGCCATCAATGACGCCTTTCCCTGTTATTCCGACGTTTTCTTGGTCAATAGCAAATATCAGTGCCGTCCAGTGACTATTACGGTCATAATCAAATGGATTTAAGGAGCCTATCAAAACGGCCCCTTCTTCCAGATGGATCGTAACATTTGATTTCAAATAAATGGAGCCTGTAACGAACCTGCCCACATAGAATACCAACCTGCCGCCGCCATTTTCATGTATATAGTCTATGGCCTTTTGAATAGAAGTGGTATTCAAGGTGGTGCCATTTGACTCAATGCCGAAGAAAGAGGCATTGTAATCTTTGGAATAAACCGTCAGCGCAATAAATAACAGGCTTATTGATAGTGTGATTTTTATTTTCATAAAAAAATGTTGATTTTAAGATTCACTCCTTTTGTTCCCCTTCGATGCCTACCATGGCCTGGATCTGGACATCCACCCGTACTTGATCTTCGGCTGTAATGGCAAAACTATCAAGAACAAGGATACCTTTGGTTGCTAATTGGGAAAACATTTCACCCAGCGAAGTGTTTTTACCTCTCGTATCACATTAATAATGGCTTCCAAAGACTATTATAAAATACTCGGCATTGAAAAAAATGCCACTTCGGAGGACATTAAGAAAGCCTTCCGCAAGTTAGCCCTTCAGCACCACCCCGATAAAAACAAAGGGGACAAAGTTGCCGAGGAAAAGTTCAAGGCAGTCAACGAAGCGAACAGCGTGCTGATTGACCCGGAAAAACGCAAACTGTACGACCGTTACGGTGAAAATTGGGAGCAAGTCCAACAAGGCAAGCCAGGCGGGCCTTCCGGTAGGCCGCGGCCAGGAGCGCAACCACCCCCATTCACCTTTGAATCGAGCGATTTTGAAAATGACGAGCGTTTTGAAGACCTGTTCAGCCAATTTTTTAGCGGCCAAGCGGGAGGTCGCAACAGGGGGCCAAGGGCCAGAAATGGAAGCAACTTGGAGGCGGAGGTACAGATTTCCCTAGAGGATGCCTTTACGGGCATATCTCAGATGCTCACTATTGGCACAGAAGAACAGTACCGACTTACGCTGAAAAAAGGCGTTCGCGAAGGGCAGCAGTTTCGTTTGCGCGGCAAGGGACAACCCGGCCAAAATGGTGGCAAAAACGGCGACTTATTGCTCAACATTCGCATCGCAGCCCACGCACGCTACACCCGCACCGGCAACGACCTCCGTTGTAAGCAATTGGTTGACCTTGTTACGGCAGTGTTAGGGGGCAAAACCCGTGTTCAAACCATGCACGGAGAAAAAATAATGACCCTTCAGCCAGGCACTCAAAACGGGGCCGTGCTGCGGATGCGTGGCCTTGGAATGCCCGTATATGACTCGATGGACAAGTACGGCGACCTGTATGTGGAGGTTTTGGTGGACATACCCCGCCAACTCAGCCCAGCAGAACATGAATTATACCGTCAATTGGCCAAAGTGAAGCATCCGGAAAATGAGATCTAAGTGCTGCGAATGCTAACTTTGCATAGTTAACCAACAAGTATAAACTAAACATGACAGAAGAAACCGACACCGAACAACTGCTGCACCGACTTTTTGGTCAAGTCAACCAGCACCTCGAAA
The DNA here is from genome assembly GCA_014379065.1 of Saprospiraceae bacterium. GTDB lineage: Bacteria > Bacteroidota > Bacteroidia > Chitinophagales > Saprospiraceae > M3007. The sequence continues at coordinate 5,194 of JACMMM010000209.1, read as the reverse complement.
CGCGATGGGAATATATAAGCCTCACCGCCACTGAAAAACTATCGAACCTTGCAGCTGAGCTAGCAGGAGTGTTCACGTTATTCGTCTTCGCCGTGCTCGTGCTGTTCTTTTTCTGCATGGGATTCGCCTGGTGGCTCGGCGATTTTATCGGCAACCGTGCCGGAGGCTTTGCCCTTGCTGGATTGATTTTCGTGCCGATTGCCTATTTTGTGTATCGTTGGATTCGCCCGTTTGTCCGCAACAAATTTATCCAAACCGCCTTAGACGAGATGGATGAAGAAAACCCAAGCAAAAATGGATAGCCTTATCAAACTCCAGCGCCGCAAGGCAGAACTGAAAGCACAAATCGAGCAAGAGCGCAACGATTTGAAAAAGACTTTTCTCGAAATCCGTGAAGAAATCAAGCCTGCAAACCTGCTCAAGAAAGCGGTGAGCGGGGCGTTGGGTTTTTCGAAAAAGAAAACCGGGGAGGAATCTTCTAGCGTTTTAAGTCAATTGCCAGCACCGCTCTCCTTTGTGGTGGACCTGCTCGTGAGAGATCCAAAATGGGCGCTTGGGTTGAAACTGCTCACTCCTGTCGCTATAAAGTTTTGGCCGAAATTTGGAAAATCAAAGAAGCCGTCCTTGAAAGAAAATTTGGAAAACGCTCCCGAAAAATCGGTGAAAGTGAAAATATACAGTCGGCTTCGGCAAGGTATTTCCACCCTTCGGAACAAGCTTCGAAAAGCCGAAAAGACACCCGAAACAGTCACGCAAAAACCTGAAAATTAAAAAGTTATGCAAAAGAGAACTTTTCCCGAGATTTTGCTCGCTGCGGCTTTAGTAGCCGGGGCGGTATATTTCCTTTTTTACACCGAAACCGGCCGCAAGTGGCTCGAACGCCTGAAAAACACGGCAATGGATCAGTTGGATCATTGGCTTGCTGATCTGGAAGCGCATCTTCAGCAACTTGAAATGGCCGAAGAAGTCGAACACCCTGCTGTTACTTCATAATATTTCTAATCGCGTTAGGATTTTGGGAACCATGCTCAACGAAAAAAATCGAAAGCGATACCTTCAAATCCTGTTTTGGGGATACCTGCTTATCTGGGCATTGCTGGGAATCAACCCGGTGCATCGTTCCGATTGGTTTTTGGAGAACATACTTGTGTTTTTAGCGGTGCCGTACCTGTTGTACATCCATCGGACCGTCCGGCTTTCGACTCTTTCTTATACGCTGATTTTTATCTTCCTCGTACTGCACAGTATTGGCTCGCATTATACTTATTCGGAGGTGCCTGCTGGCAGGTGGGTGTCGGATTGGCTGGGCTGGGAGCGCAACCATTACGACCGTTTTGTGCATTTTCTCTGGGGATTCCTGCTCGCCATGCCCATTTTTGAAACCCTGCGCAAAAAGGTGAGCCGGAAGGTGAAAGCCATTTTCATTTTTACCTGTTGCGTTATTGTGCTGGTTGGTGTGCTCTATGAGCTTATGGAATGGGCAGCCGCAGTAGTGGTGGCATCCGACGCCGGAACGGCATTCCTCGGCACCCAAGGCGACGAGTGGGATGCCCAGAAAGATTTGCTCCTGAATCTGACGGGCGCTATTGCCTCGATGGTTTTTTTGCCTTGGGTGATTCAGAAAGAGGTAAAAACCTAGGAGGTTTCAAAAACCTAGGAGTTGTATAAATTCCTTACCCCGCTATCGAAACCCCGATCAAATGCCCCACACCGTAAGTCACTGCCGCTGCAACCAGCCCAAACAACACTTGTCGTAGGCCCGAAAACCAGACCGACCGACCCGTGAACAGCGAGGTTGCGCTGCCGATTCCAAACAAACCCAAGACACTCAAGCTGAGGCTAATATAAATGGCTTCGGCACCATTGGTGAAAAAGAACGGTGCGACCGGGATAATAGCACCAAACGCAAACAAAAAGAAAGAAGTCAAAGCTGCTTCCCATGCCGAGCCGCCCAATTCCGCTTTGTCAATGCCCAGCTCCTCAAGCACCAAGGTGTCCAATGCTGTCTCTTTGTCCGCCATGATTTTGTGGGCCATTTCTTGGGCTTTAGATTTTTCCATGCCTTTGGCTTGATAAATGAGCGCAAGTTCCTGTTCTTCATGTTCGGGAGAGGCTTCCAGTTCTTCGGCTTCGAGGGCGATTTGCTTCAAAAACAGTTCCCGAGAACTTTGCACCGACAGCCATTCGCCCAAGGACATTGAAATAGCGCCTGCCAGCAAACCAGCCAAGCCTGTCAGCAAGATCGTGTCATTTGCGGCGGCAGCGCCCGCTACGCCCATCACAAGGCTCATGTTGGACACCAGACCGTCGTTCGCACCCAACACCGCTGCCCGCAGCGCATTTCCGCCGACTGATTTGTGGCGACCTTCCATCTTGGACATGAAGCCTCCGCTGACGTTGGCAGAAGTTCTATGGGAGAGTGATTCCAATATTTTCAAATGGTTATGCTCAAAACCGCTGGGCTTTTCGCCTTGCTGGCGTTTTTGTTCAATGGTGGAGCGGGCCAACATGCGTTCCACACTCGACAGGTTGGCGATGATAAAATCGTAGCCGAAAAGGCCGCCCAGTTTGAACTGGAGCCTGGCCCTACGACTTGGGGGTGGCAACTCAAAATCCGGCTCTGTTTCACGCATTTTTGCCAAAAAATGGTCAGCATGGCTTCTTTCAATACCTGCCAACGCCCGCAACACTTCGGCGGTCGAGGCATCTTCCTGAATTTTTGAGAGGCTTTCGTAAAGGAATGCGGTGTCTACTTCCAATTGGAGCTGTTCTGATTTTTGTGCCATGGTGCTTGTTTTTATCCAGATTAAGGGATTAAGGAACGGGTGAATAATTGTAAATGGGCTAATTTGAAATGATCCGCCCATCCTCCATTTCAATAATCCGATGGGTGTTTGCAGCAAAACTTGGGTCGTGGGTCACGATGAGCAAAGTTTGCTTGAATTCCTCAGACAATTGCTTAAATATCTCAAATACGTTGTCGCTGTTTTTTTTGTCCAGATTGCCCGTCGGTTCGTCTCCCATGATGATGATGGGGTCGTTGATCAGGGCACGGGCAATGGCTACACGCTGCATTTCACCACCGGACAAGTGGTTGGCTTTTTTCAAGGCAAGCGCTTCTATGTCAAGCATTTTGAGTCGTTCCATGGCGCGGTGTTCTACTTCATCTTAGCCTGCATTCCCCGACCGGGCTTTCCAACGCGCCATCATCCAGCCGACCAACCCTGTCAGGCTTCCAACAATACCAATGAAAGCGAACAGCCATTTGATCTCGCCAACCGCTGCGGCAAATTGCGCCCATCCATCCGCTCGCGCTGGAAAGACATCAATTAAGCGGACAATACCGAAATTTTCCAGCCAGTCGAACAAGGTGCCGACCAATGGCAATACGGCCAGCCAACGCATCCGGGCCAGCCGACCACCTGCTTTTTGGAACAGGAATAGCATCAATAGCGAAAAGAACAGGCCATAGGTTAAGGGATAGAAAACGTCCATGATCGTTTCTGCAGACCGATAATGCTCCCGCCCAACAGGGCCGAGTGCCTCCAGCGCCTGCCAAGCTTCTTCTGGGGAAAACCCGAATCGAAGGTCGAGTGGTTCGAAATCGGGCTGGCCGGAATCCTGCTGCAAAGTCGCGGCTGCATGGGGCAATGCGTATGCGACGAAAAACAGATATAACACCAGGAGCATCAAGACGTTGCGCCCTGTAGCAGCGCGGGTTAAAAAGTTGAATAGGATATCCATATCTTTGTCAGGAATTTACAGTTCTAACATGCCCATAGACATTGGCTTTATCGCCTTCTTCGCCTACGGCTTTTGGCAAGGCTACTCTCGGGGGATTATCAGCACAGTGTTCACCCTGGTGCTCTACGTTTTTGGTTTTATTTTGGCGTTCAAAATGGCGCCTACCATGACCAGTGTCCTCAAAAGCATGTTCCATTCCGATAATCCAACGATGTTCTTGGCGGGTTTTCTGGTCAATTTGCTCATCATCATGCTCATTGTGCGCTCGGCCGCGCGAGCCTTGGAGGCTGCGATGCGAATGGCCTATCTTGGCATTATCAATCAAGTAGCGGGAGGGGTGGCAATGGGCGGTTTTTTGGTGGTAGTGTACAGTGTGTTGGTATGGTTTGCGACGAAAGTACAGTTTGTCAACGAAGCCACTATTTCGGAATCAAAAACTTACAGTTTCTTGGAGCCTATTCCTGCAAAGGCCAAAGATTTAGCCGTTAAGATGAAACCTTTAGCGCTGGATGTATGGGGCAGCTCGATGAATTGGATGGATCACCTTGATAAATATGGCGTTGATCGCACAGAGGGCAAAGACAAGACTTATCGCCCGCCCGACGACCCCAAAGCCATCGAAGAAGATCCAACACCCAGCTCGCGCCAACCCGCGCCAAAGCCTGTTCCTCGGTTGGAAGACAGCGATGGCATTGAGGAATGAATTGGAGATTGGTGAATTTGGTGATTGGTGGCTTGCTGGATTTCAAACCCTTTGTTGTCTTTTTCTGAGGCAGTCGCCCAAGTTAACAAGGCTCTATTCTTTTTTTTTAAACGGGCATTGAATTCCAGCAATTCTACTGGAAGGCCAGCGGTTATAAAGAAATCCTGATTTGAGATGTCGTAAAAAACATTGCCGACACCTTGAATTTTGATGCGACAATTATTGGAAGGCGTATTGGGAACCGTAATATTTTGGGTGCCATCATTGCCTGTAGTGGCAAGGATTACCGTTGGGTAAGTCCAACCACCATCAATGGAGAGTGAAATTTTTACATTGGCACAATTGACCGGAGCGCCTGCTGAGCCAGCCACATTCCAAGTAACTGTCTGATTTGTGTTTCCAGTCCAATGCAAGGGTGCATTGGGCACGGTAACTTCAAATGGCCCGGCAGCCCCAGACACGGTCAACACCATATTGTCTTCTTTCGTACAGCCTGCTCCGGTAAAATTATCACGCACCGTGACACAGGGAAAGGTACTGAAGGGAAAAGCAGTCCAAAATTGGCAATAAATTTTTGTTGGACAGCCTTATTAATCTTTTTTCTTCGTTATTGTCTGCCAAGATGAATTTCGAGACGAGGATCCAACCCTTTTAGGTTAGCGAGTCAAACAGTGTCTGGGTTTCATTTGTCGGCTCGTCCGTCCCAATAACTGTTGAAAATCATCACATCATGAAAGTTTACTTGCC
>JACMMM010000024.1 GCA_014379065.1 Saprospiraceae bacterium | reverse complement strand
CAACACGAATTTGGCTTCTTTGCGGCCCTTCCTGAAAGAAATTTTCTTGATTTTTTGCATGATATAAAGAAGCCACTGATAGTGGCTTTTCATACTGTATTGCCTAAACCTGATAATAGCTGGAAAAAGAAAGTTAGCGACATCGCATTGGCATGTGACGCTATTGTGGTGATGACCAAAAACGCTGCAGAAATCCTACATAAGGAATATGGCGTTCCAATGGAAAAGATATCGATTATAGCGCATGGCATACATCTGGTCCCCCATTTGGACAAAGCTATATTAAAGCAAAAATATGGGCTAGACGGGCGAAAAATCCTGTCAACATTCGGGCTTATCAGTTCCGGGAAAAGTATTGAAACAACCTTAGAGGCTTTACCTGGAATTATAGAAGAGCATCCGACTGCATTGTTTTTAGTGATTGGAAAAACACATCCTTCCGTAGTGAAGCATGAAGGTGAACAATATCGCCGTTTTTTAGAAGCAAAAGTGGCTGAGCTTTCGCTTGAAAATCATGTAAAATTTATCAATGCTTATTTGCCGCTGAATGAGCTGTTGGAATACCTGCAATTGACAGATATTTATTTGTTTACATCCAAAGACCCCCATCAGGCTGTAAGCGGTACGTTTTCTTATGCGATGAGTTGTGGATGTGCTATCATTTCTACACCCATTCCTCATACGCAGGAGGTATTGCGAGAAGACACCGGCATCCTCATTGATTTTCAAAACTCGCCACAATTGACCACTGCTGTCAATCATTTGCTTGGCGATAAGGCATTACGCAAAAAATTGATCAGCAACGGCTTGCAACGTGCGATCCATGCCGCTTGGGAAAATACAGCCATTGCATACGCCAGATTGTTCCAGCGCTTAATTTCAGGTAAAGTTGTGCTGCGATATGCGTTTCCAGAAATCAATTTGGGGCACATCCAAAGAATGACTGTCAATTATGGCATAGTACAGTTTTCAAAAATAAACAAGCCCGATCTTGACTCAGGTTACACGCTCGATGATAATGCCCGCGCCTTGGTGGCGATGTGCATGCACAATGAAATATTTGAAGGAAAAAGAGACTTGGTTTATATCAAAACCTATTTGGACTTCATTGAACATTGTCTACAACCCGATGGCTCCTTTTTGAACTACGTCAATGCCGATAAAGTATTTACGGAACAAAATCAGGAGGTGAATTTGGATGATGCCAACGGTCGGGCTATTTGGGCATTAGGCTGTTTGATTTCTAAACAAGCCTCCCTTCCAATGGAACTTGTTCATCAGGCTAAATGCATCCTTAAACAGACGCTTTCGCACCTAGAAATGATGCACTCACCACGAGCGATGGCATTTGCTATCAAAGGGTTACACCATGCGCTTAGTGCGGCACCATCGTGGCAATACCAGCGCTTGCTCGAAACCTTTGCCAATCGCCTCGTTCAAATGTATCGCCACGAAGCCGCCGCCGGATGGAATTGGTTTGAAAATTACCTTACCTATGGCAACAGCACACTATCGGAAGCAATGCTCTGTGCTTGGTTGACCACTGATAACCCGCTCTATAAAAATATTGCCCGCCAGTCATTTGATTTTTTGCTGCAACACACTTTTAACGAGGATGGAATCAAAGTAATCCCGAACCAAGGTTGGCTATTAAAAGGGCAAGAAAGGGCGCATTTTGGCGAACAACCCATTGATGTGGCATACACAATATTGGCACTACAACTTTTTGATGAAGTGTTTGAAGACAAACGCTATCGTGAAAAGATGGAAATCGCCTTCAATTGGTTTTTGGGGCAAAACCATTTGCACCAAATTATTTACAATCCCGGCACAGGCGGTTGTTACGATGGGTTGGAAGAAACGCAGGTGAATATGAACCAGGGCGCTGAGTCTACCTTGAGTTATTTGATGGCCAGGTTGGCCATTGAGCGGTCGTTCAATAACCAAGAAACGAAGCTCCGTTCCGTTGGAATTCAAAAGGCCGATGGGAAAGCGCGAAATATGGAATTGATGCTCCATTGACCCGAAATTATTTTCAAAGTTGAAACAGATATGTCAAATACATTATTCCCAAAAGTTGTATTCAAAAACGGCAAAGAGAATCAGTCGCTTGCGGAGAATCTCCCCGAAATTTTATTGATCAGTTCATATCCTCCCAGAGAATGTGGCATAGCAACCTTTTCACAAGACTTGCTAACAGCCTTGCAAAACAAGTTCGCGCAATCTTTCTCGGTTAGCGTATGTGCCTTAGAAGTGGCCGGAGAAAAACACGAGTACCCGCCAGTAGTGCGATATGTGCTGGACACCTCTGATCACCAAGGGTATCAAGCAGTAATAGATGCTATCAATGCGGACAATCGGATAAAAATAGTATTGCTCCAACACGAGTTCGGTTTTTTTGAGACGATAGACGAATATGATTTTCTGCATTTTATAAACAGCATCAAAAAACCGCTCATCCTTACTTTCCATACAGTATTGTCCAAGCCGAGTGATGCCCTTAAAAAGAAAGTCAAGAATATCATCCTGGCTTGTGATTCCATTGTGATAATGACCAAAAACTCAGCGGAAATTCTTGAAAAGCAATACGATGTGCCCGCAGAAAAAACCTGGGTGATTGCACATGGGATACACTTGGTGCCCCATTTGGGCAAAACCCTTTTGAAGAAAAAGTACGGGCTGAGCGGGCGGAAAGTGCTTTCAACATTTGGACTTATCAGTTCGGGAAAAAGCATCGAGACCACTTTAGATGCTTTGCCGGGTATTGTGGTGGATCATCCATCTGTAATTTTCCTGATTATCGGCAAAACTCATCCCTCGGTTGTCAAACATGAAGGAGAGCAGTATCGCCGCATGTTGGAAGCAAAAGTGGCCACATTATCGCTTGAAAACCATGTTAAATTTATCAATGCCTATTTGCCGTTGCAGGAGTTGTTGGAATATCTGCAAATGACGGACATCTATTTATTTACTTCCAAAGACCCGCATCAGGCAGTAAGCGGTACGTTTTCGTATGCCGTCAGTTGCGCCTGCGCTATCATTTCCACGCCAATTCCGCATGCGCGAGAACTGTTGCGCGATGATGCGGGCATCCTGATAGACTTTCAAAGCTCACCACAATTGACTGCAGCGGTCAATCGCTTGCTCGACGACAGCCCCTTGCGTAAAAGATTGATCAACAACGGTTTGCAACGTGTCATTTTTGCAGCTTGGGAAAATACGGCCATTGCACATGCCATGTTGTTCAAAAACCTTGCCCCTGACGATATTGCGCTGCGATATGGTTTGCCCGAAATTCATCTGGAACATGTCAAAAGGATGACTACCAATTTTGGCATGATACAATTTTCAAAAATCAATCACCCCGATCCCGATTCGGGCTATACCATTGACGACAATGCGCGTGCGATGGTAGCAGTATGTATGCACCATGAGATTTTTAATGACAAAAAAGACTTGGTTTACATCAGAACTTACCTGAATTTCATCGAGCATTGTTTGCAGCCTGATGGCCACTTTTTGAATTATGCTGATATCGAAAAAGCATTTACAGCACAAAACAAAGAAGTCAATCTGGATGATGCCAACGGAAGAACCATTTGGGCTCTGGGATTTCTTATCTCTAAGCAGGATACCCTGCCGAAACATCTGGTGCATCAGGCAAAAGCCATTTTGGAGCAGACATTTCGTCATATAGAAACGATCCACTCCCCACGCGCTATGGCATTCGCTATCAAGGGTTTGCATTACCATCTCAGTGCGATGCCCTCGCCCCAGGCGCAGCGTTTGGTGGAAACGCTTGCCAACCGACTCGCGCAGATGTACAGGCACGAGGCTGAATCAGGTTGGCACTGGTTTGAAAGCTATCTCACTTATGGCAACAGCATCCTTCCGGAGGCCATGCTTTGTGCTTGGTTGTCAACCGGCAATTATATTTACAGAGACATTGCCCACGAGTCCTTCGATTTTTTGATCCAACACACGTTCACCGAGGCAGGAATAAAGGTGGTTCCAAACAGTGGCTGGATGCAAAAAGGCCAAAAACGGGCGCAGTATGGTGAGCAGCCTATTGATGTAGCCTACACAATTTTGGCTTTGCAACTCTTTTACGAGGTTTTCAACGATGAACACTACCGGGAAAAGATGGAAACGGCTTTCAACTGGTTTTTAGGGCAAAACCACTTGGATCAAATCATTTACAATCCCTGCACGGGCGGATGTTACGATGGCTTGGAAGAAACGCAGGTGAATATGAATCAGGGCGCGGAGTCGACCGTGAGTTACCTGATGGCCAGGTTGGCCATTGAAAAGTCGTTCAATAATCAAGAAACGGAGCTCCATTCCGTTGGAATTCTAAAGGGGGGCGAGAAAAAGCAAAATCTGGAATTGGTGTTTTAGTAAGCCTTGTCACTATACTATTGGACATTTCCCAAAATCGAGACCTATAAGGTTTTTGGAAACCTTATAGGTCTTAGGGTAAATGTCTGGTAGTAAGCCCTGTCACACACTTAAGCCTGATGGACTAAAAGAGTCTCTTGCAAAAAATTTGCAGGAGACTCTTTTATTTTGCCCCCTTCAAAGTTGCACATACAAATCATTTTTTGTCCTCCAGAAAGCGAAATGGTCGAAAATCTTATCTTTGTCCGCTGAGTTCGCCTTGTCAAGACTCCGAAGTTTGCTGGGCTACTCAGATTTATCCTGTGAACAATTCATAATCGATTTACCCATGAAGATTTTTACACTCCTACTTTTTTGCTTTTCCCCTTTTTTAAGCACTGCACTTTTGGCAAAACCGATTCGCAGTACGTTTTCAACACCTGCGGACAGCCTGTTCGTTGAACCTCATTCAAAAGCGAGCGATTGCGACAACAGCCCCGCTGCCCCGGATACCCTGAGCGAATCCAAAGCAGCATCTCTTGCCCCAACCTTTACCGTCATCGGTGATTTCTGCGGGACAGGTACTGGATCCATTGACCTAACGCCCGATGCCAATACGCCCGGCCCTTGGTCTTATCACTGGTCAAATCTTGCTACTACCCAAGACCTGAGCGGTCTAACGGCTGGGACTTATACGGTCACCATTACAGATGGCAATGGCAATTTGCAATTTGCACAAGTGGATGTGAATGATCTGCCGCCCGCTTCTCCAACGGGCGCTGCTGCTGTGCTTACTGGTAATTCCCAGTGTTTCGCTCCTTACAATGGAGCGCTTGACCTTACCGTGCTACCACTTGCGGTGCCGTGGACTTACCTATGGTCAACGGGCGCTACCACCCAGGATGTGAGTGGCCTTAACAGTGGCACTTACACCGTATCCATCACCTTTGGGGTCAGCTGCACCACACCGTATGAGTTTATTGTGCCAGACAACGCAGGTGTTCCCATGATCACTTTTCCCTTTATCACCGGCGACGATATACCTTCGACTTGTGAAAGAGAAGACGGCACTACGGGGGTAGTTGTCACAGGAAGTGTGGCGCCCTATACCTACCTATGGTCTAATGGTGTGACCACTTTTTTTAATCAGAATATATTCGCTGGAACGTACACGATTACAGTTACTGGTGCCAATGGCTGCACAAGTACCGCATCGGCTACGGTGGACAACATTAACTGGCCCATGATAATTGAAGAAGATGCCGTAGTTATTGTCCCAAACACAACCTGCCTCGGCAGCGGTAATGGCAGTATTAGTATCGGAGTTGTTCACCCCATCATTCAGGGACCTTTCAATTATCTATGGGATAATGGTGCCACGACGCAAACTATAAGCAATCTGCCCAGTGGGAGTTATCGGGTAACGGTCTCCATCAATGGGGCATGTTTTGTTAGCGAAGTCTATTATGTCGAACAAGAACCTGCCTTCCCAGCAGTTTCATTTAACAACACCAACACCACTTGTGGAAAGAGCAATGGCTTTGTTAACCTGACCATCTTGTCAGGAGGGACGCCTCCCTATTCCTATCTCTGGTCGAACGGGGAAACGACCCAGGATTTGTCAAATGTCCCGGCAGGCTCTTACGATGTGACGATAACGGGAACAAACGGTTGCCCATTCGAGCAAAGCGCCTCCATAGACGACGCCCCGGTCCTTTTCAATTACAGCGCGCTTGTAACCGATCAAAGCGCTTGCGATACCTCCAATGGCGAAATAAACCTCTCCCTGTTCCCCGCCAACCTCGCCTACCAATGGTCAAACGGGGCAACCACCAAGATCCTAAAAAACCTCGCACCGGGCAATTATACGGTAACGATCAGCGCGGGCGGTACCTGCACAGCTGTTGAAACCTACAATATCGGCGACATTCGGGAATATCCAAGTATTCCCGGAATTATAGACACCACTACTTGCGGCTTGGCAAATGGCGCCATTGATTTGTTTGTATTTGGGAATGCCACCACGCCCCTTAGATACCTCTGGTCAAATGGGGCCACCACCCAGGACATTTCAGGCCTCCAGGCAGACACCTTTTACGTCACCGTCACCTCTGCGGTGGGCTGCTCCAACACCAACACGTTCATCGTGCCAAATGTCAACGACACCATCCGGGTACAAGGGAATTTGGCGGACAATATCTCCTGTGCGACCCCCACAGGGTACATCGCGCTGGACGTCACGCCCCTGGACACTGCTTATACCTACCTGTGGTCCAACGGCATGACCACCGACAGCCTGAGCAGCCTCCCGGCTGGCAGTTATCTGGTCACCGTCACCTTGGGGCTCACGTGCATCGCCCTCGACACCTTTGCCATCGCCAACACCGCCCTGCCGCCCAACCTCTCCGCTTCCGGAACCGCCACCAATTGTGATTTCAGCAATGGCGCAGTTGACCTCAGCCTCAGCGGCGGCACCGGGCCGTTTGCCTTTCTGTGGTCGAACACGGCCACCACCGAAGATCTGAGCAATCTGCCCCCCGGCAACTATTCCGTCACAGTGACGGGAGCAAATAGCTGCACTGCCGTGAGCGCTGCCACCGTTTTGAACAACAACGTCACGCTTAGCGTCAGCGGTACGCCCGTAGAGAACAGCTCTTGCGCCGCCTCCAACGGTGGGCTCAATATTGGTGTGAGTCCTGCCGGTGTTTACAACTACCTGTGGTCCAATGCTGCCACCACTGAAGACCTGAACAACCTCGCTGCCGGATCCTACACAGTGACGGTCAGCCTCGGCACCTGTATTTCCTCCAGCACATTTGTAGTGACCGACAATGCCCTTCCCCCAAACTTATCGGCCTCCAGTTTAGCCGCCAACTGCAGTCAAAGTGACGGCGCTGCAGACCTCGGCGTAAGCGGCGGGGTCGGCCCTTTCAGCTTTATTTGGTCAACCGCGGCAACTACGGAGGACATTGCTAACGTACTCCCCGGCAACTACACCGTTACGGTCACGGGCTCTAACAGCTGTACCGCCGTGAGCACAGCCAACATACTGAACAACAACATCGCTCTCAATCTCAGCGCTGCACCCCAGGGTAACAGTTCCTGCACCGCAGCCAACGGCTCGCTCAATATAAGTGTAACTCCTGCCGGGACCTACAGCTACCTGTGGTCGAACGCGGCTACCACCGAAGACATCGGCAACCTCAACTCGGGCACTTTCACCGTGACTGTCACCTTCGGAACTTGTCAGTCCACCAGCACTTTTTCTGTGGCGGACAATACTGCTACGCCGGTCATAGCCTCCAACATCACTGCCTCCATTTGCGGGGTGAACAACGGCGCCATAGACCTCAGCGTCAGCGGAACGGCGGGGCCATTCATCTACCTGTGGTCGAACACGGCCACTACTCAAGACATCAGTACCCTCCTGCCTGGAAACTATTCTGTGACCGTCACTGCACCCAACGGCTGCACCGAAGTGGCAACTTTGAACGTGGCCAACAACGCGTCAAACTTTAGCCTGGCCGCTGCACCGGCGCCCCTGACCAATTGTGCGGTGAACAATGGCGCCATTGACCTCAGCGTCAGCGGAACGGCGGGACCCTTCAGCTACCTGTGGTCGAACTCCGCCACCACCCAGGACCTCAGTGGCCTGGCGCCCGGCACCTACACCGTTTCGGTCACCGAATCGGGCAGTTGCACGGCCACGGCCTCCTATTTTGTCATTGACCAGCGCAGCAACCCGCTCAGTTCTCAGGCCATCGTCCCGGAACTTTGTGGACAGACCGACGGCAACATTGACCTGACAATCAGCGGAGGAACTGCACCGTACATTTATCAGTGGACAAGCGGGCAGATCAGTCAGGATCTGGCAAACATCGCTGCGGGCACTTATACCGTAACGGTCACTGACGTCAACAACTGTACGGTGAGCGCTAGTGTCATCGTTCCCGGCAACACGATCTCTTTCTCGCTGGCCGGAACACCAAGTTCCAACAGTTCCTGTATCCAAAATGATGGCGCTATTGACCTGACCGTCAATCCGCCCGGAGGAGTCACTTACCTGTGGTCGAACACTTCTACGAACGAAGACCTCAGCGGCTTGAATGCCGGGGTTTATACCGTGACCGTCAGCGCGGGCGGCAATTGTACCAACACGGCCGCATTCACCATTGTCAACGATGTGCCCAGTCCATCGCTGTCACAAAATATAACCGCCGCTCTTTGCGGGCAGCCAAGTGGCGTGATTGACCTGAGTGTGTCTGCCAGCCCCGCGCCCTACCAATTCCTCTGGTCGAACGCCGTCTTAATTGAAGACTTGAATGGGGTCGTTGCAGGGAATTATACCGTAACCGTCACCGCTGCCAACGGCTGTACCACAGTCCAGAGTTTTTCAGTTCCGGAGAATACGATTGTCCCCAACATTGCCAGCGTACTGACACAATCTACTTCCTGTGTGGTCACCAACGGTGCCATTGACCTGAGCATTACCCCTCCATCTGCCTCGGGTGCTTATAGCTTTCTTTGGTCGAACGGGGCTACCACAGAAGACCTGGTAAATGTCGCAGCAGGAACCTATACCGTGACGGTGAACGGCGGTGGAGCCTGTACCAACACCGTTTCCCTGACGGTGGGCAGCACCATTCCATTACCTGCCATTACGGACAACATTGCAGCCGCGACCTGCGGGCAAGCCAGTGGCAACATAGACCTGAGCGTGGCGGGTGCCTCTGGGCCATACCAGTACTTTTGGTCGAACGCCGCCACCACGGAAGACCTTGCCAACATCCTTTCCGGTGCCTTCACCGTGACCGTCACGGCCGCCAACGGCTGTACGGCGGTAGGGAACTACACCATCCCGGAAAACGTGATTGTCCCGCTGTTGAGCGGAACGCCCACGGCCGACAATTCCTGTATTCTGAACAACGGGGCTATCAACCTGAGCGTGGGCCCAGCCACGAACTACACCTTTACCTGGTCGAACGCGGCCATCACCGAAGACCTCGCCAACCTCGCGGCAGGGTCTTACACCGTGACGGTGAACGGCGGCGGCACCTGCATTGCCACGGCCACTTTTGTGGTTGCTGACCAGAGCAGCCAGCCGCTGGCCGGAATCACTGCCGCCACCACCGCCCTGAACTGCAGTACTACTTCCATCACCCTCAACGGCAGCGCGAGCGGCACACCCAACCCGACAACGTTCCAGTGGTCGAGCAACGGGAACCCGGTTGGCAGTGGGAGTAGCATCTTGCCAATTAGCACGCCGGGCGTGTAAACTCTGCTGCTGACGGATAATGTGTCGTCCTGCACGTCCTCGACCAGTATCACCGTCACCCAGAGCCTTAACCCACCACAACTTTCGGTGGCAAATCCGGCACTGTTGACTTGTACCTCGCCTTCCCAGACCCTCAGCGGTAATTCCACCGTTTCGGGCGTTCAGTTTGCCTGGGCGACCATCATAGGAACAGACACCACCGTGGTGGGCAACGGCTCGACCCTTTTGGTCTCTGTGCCGGGGACTTATTTCCTGCTCGGGGTCAGCCCGGCCAACAACTGCCCAAATGCCATTTCTGTGAACGTCAGCGCCGACCAGGCTCCGCCAACGGCCAATGCCGGCACGCCCTTCACGCTCGACTGCGCCGGAGAGACTGCCCCGCTCAACGGCAGTGGATCCGGAGCGCCCAGCCTGGTTTACCAGTGGAGCACGCAAGACGGCCATTTTGTGTCCGGGGCCGGTTCGCCAAATCCGCTCATAGACCTGGCCGGAGCTTATCTGCTTTCTGTGACCAACCCGGCCAACGGCTGCACAGACTCCGACGAAGTAACCATCCTTCCTGAAATTCCCGTGGCCTATGCTTCCGTGACCCAGCCCACTTGCCAAGAAGAGCAGGGGACTGTGCTGGTGGACTCGGTGACGGGCCTTTCAGATCCGATCCTCTACAGTCTCAACAACAGCCAGCCCGGGTCGCTCTATCAGTTTGACAACCTTGTCCCGGGTATTTACACGCTGCAGGTGCAGGGCGGCAACGGATGCAGCGCTTCTGCGGTGCTCACCGTCAACGCGCCTGCCCTGGTCGAGATAACCCTCGCTCCGGAGGCCACCATTGGCCTAGGTCACAGTTACCTGATAGAGCCGGGACTGAACATCAACCCGACAGACATTGCCTCCGTCATTTGGACGCCCTCCACGGGCCTGGAATGCGACACCTGTTTGAGCACCTTGGCCAAGCCCTTCAGTACCACAGAATATCAGGTTTTGGTGGTGTCGAACGCTGGTTGCGAAGCGCGTGGGACCATCACGCTAACGGTGGACAAGACCCGGAAGGTTTATGGCCCCAATATTTTCTCCCCGGATGAGGATGGTTCCAACGACGTGTTCACCATTTTTGCTGATCCATTTACCGTGGTGAGGATCAAGTCCCTGCAGGTGTACTCCCGCTGGGGCGAGGAGGTGTTCGAACTGCTGGACTTTGCCACAGGCGACACCAACCTTGGCTGGGACGGAACCTTCAAGGGCCAGAAGTTGAACCCTGCGGTGTTCGTCTGGCAGGCGGTGGTAGAATTTGTGGACGGGAAGGAGGAATTGTTCACGGGTGACGTGACAATCCAGCGATAGGGTTTATCCATCGGCTTGCCCGTTGCGTGAATCCAAGCAAATTTGGTTGGATTCACGCAACGGGCGATTGCGGATTGGGTGGTGATAATGCGGGTTTTCATGCAATAGTCGCTATATAGGGAGGGTTGCGTGAAACCTTAGTTGGTTGCAATTCAACATATTAGGCAAACCGAAATTGAGATAATCGAAGCTGTCAATTTCTCCCCAGCTAATTAATTTCCAATTCTAACCTTCGATTAGCATACAGATCTTGGAGAAATTGGATAAATATGGAAAAAGAAAAGGGTTTTGATAATCAGTTAGTTAGCGAACGTTAGACAGAATTAAAAAATTGAGAATAATGAAACATCTATTGATAAGTTTTTTAACAATTAGTATCTTAACAGGTTGTCAAGAATCTCCTGAGACCAAATTTGAAAAAAATGGAATATCATTTACAAGTCCAACTGGATGGAAAATAACGGACGATGAAAATCTGGATAATCAAGGTTATTATTTATCGATTGAAAAAGATGGGCTTAATTCCAGCGGTTTATTAATAATTACTTGGATTAATGATAGTTTGGACTTGAACGAATGGTTGGAGAAATTTATAGATAAACTTGAAAATAATATCATTTATAAAAACTCTAATCTCACGTTTGAAACACCTGCTAGTAGTGAATTCAATACTATCAGATCCTTATCAGTAAGCTTTGATTTTAATATTAGTGGAGTGAAACATGAAGGAATAATTCATGTTTTTTATGGGAAAGACAAAACTATAGCTATCCTTAAACAAGAAGCTATTGAAGATAAGAAAAAAAATATAAGCGGATTCGATACTATTGAGCAAAGTTTTATGAATGAATAAAAGCAACCAACACCGTGGAGAACGACAATGGCTCCTAAACGTCGCCACTGCGTCTCCACCCACGTCAGCACCAATAATAATCGCAAAAACGGACATTCATGAAAGAACCTACTATCACTCTCTTGCTCTCCCTTTCGTGCTGCTGGCTGGCGGCGCAATGCCCGACGGACATAATGTTTTCCAGACAGGGGCAGATTGACAGCTTCCCCATCAATTATCCTGGATGCACACAGATATTTGGAAAAATAACAATTGCGGAAAGCGATTCTGCGAGCATCACCCATCTTGATAGTCTATCGCAAATCAACTACATCAGCGATTTGAATGTATACAACAACGCTGCCCTGACGAACCTGCGCGGTCTGGGCAGCCTAACTTCCGTCGGCGACAGTTTATTTGTGCATGGAAATGCTGGACTGACGAGCCTGAACGGTTTGGATATCTTAACATCAGTTGGTGGTCGCTTCTTTATTGCTAATAACATTGTTTTGACAAGCTTTAGCGGTTTGGATAGCCTGATTTCCATCGGCGGCGACTTGGCTGTGTGGAACAACACTTCCATGACGAGCCTGAGTGGTTTGGACAATCTGACTTCCATCAGTGGCAGCTTGTCTTTTTATGATAACCCTGCCTTAACGAGCCTGAGCGCTTTGGGTAACCTGACTTTCATCGGCAAATACTTGGATGTAGGTAACAACTCCTCCCTCACGAGCCTGAGCGGTTTGAATAACCTGACTACCATCGGCGACAGATTGAGTGTGAACAACAATTCTGCCTTGACGAACCTGAACGGGTTGGATAACCTGACTTCTGTCGGCAAGGACTTGTCTTTGTTCAACAACGCTTCCCTAACGACTTTGAACAGTTTGAACAACCTGACTTCCACCGGGGGCTTTTATGTGTCCACCAGCCCTGCCTTGACGAGCTTGAGCGGTTTGGATAACCTGACTTCCGTCAGCAATAATTTTTTCATTGACAACAACGCTGCCTTGACGAGTCTAAGCGGTTTGGGTAGCCTGATTTCTGTGGGCGGTACCTTGCTGGTATATAACAACGCGGCCATAAACAGCCTGGATGACTTGAACAATCTGACTTCCGTCGGCGGAGTCTTGGATGTGGGATACAACGATGCCTTGACGAGTCTGAGCGGTTTGGCTAACCTGACTTCTATCGGCGGAGGCTTGTCTATATACTATAATAGTGCCCTGACGAGCCTGAGCGGTTTGGACAATATGGATTTTTCA
Organism: Saprospiraceae bacterium; assembly: GCA_014379065.1. GTDB lineage: Bacteria > Bacteroidota > Bacteroidia > Chitinophagales > Saprospiraceae > M3007. Next base: position 577 of record JACMMM010000024.1, on the reverse strand, counting down.
ATGATAATAACAGGGATATTGATTGAACACAACCCCCATCTCTTCCTGTGCGATGTCAAAAGCATTTGTGATTATCTTGAAAATGGCGGCTTCGCCACCATCTCCAGCAACGCACCCGGCTGCAACAACATGTCCCAAATCAAAACGGCCTGCGGGACATCACCTGTGGAAGTGCCATTTACTGAACAAGAGCATATCCGGGTTTTTCCAAATCTTACCACTGGCATCTTATATATCGGGAGTGGTGAAAATGGAGATTTAAGATATCGCATCCTAAATTCAATGGGGGACTTGATATTGGATGGACTGTTGGAAAGTAAGGGATATATAGACATTTCCGATTTTTTAAGTGGCCTGTACTATCTTGAATTAAAAAAAGGAAATCAATCAACAATAAAGAAAATAATTAAAACCGAATAAAATGATTTATAAATATTTATCATTCAGCATTGCAATAGCATTCATTTCTTTTATTGTTGGATTGGCTATTAATGCGTTTTTAAAAAAAACAGAAATTTACAACAATAATTTATCCAACTTAAATTTTATTAAAAGTGAAAAGTTGAACAAATGGATT
>JACMMM010000208.1 GCA_014379065.1 Saprospiraceae bacterium | reverse complement strand
TTACTTTTTCTAGCAGTGTTTTTGCCCAATAGCCAGGCGGCCCGTTACTATGTCAATGCCGCAACTGGCAACGATGCCAATACAGGCACCAGCTGGGCTCAATCCTTCAAAACCTTTCAAAAAGCCATTGAAGTCGCTCAGAACGACGACGAAATTTGGCTGACCGGTGGCACCTACTGCCCAAGCAAAAATTATTTTGGCCAGACTTATCCTACCGCAGGTATCTATGAGCTCGCTTTTTTTATTAACAAGTCGCTTCAGATTTACGGTCGTTTTATGGGCACAGAAACCAATGTATCTCAGCGCAATCCGGCGAATGCTCCCACTATTTTCAGTGGCGACTACTTCGGTGACGACCTCGCCAACCCCGCTCAAGTGGAATCCGATATCCAGGGTGAAAACATCCAGCGGTTACTGTATATGAGCAACCTCCCCAGCAATGGAAAGATAAGGCTGGATGATGTGGTGGTGACAGCCAGTAAGGAAGACGGTGGTTTGGTCATTGCAGATGGAGGCCAGAATATTGTCATTACCCATTGTCGCTTTACCGGCAATTTTAGTGCTATAACGGGTGATTACAATATCGGCCCTGTCACTTTTCTGGGATCAACAGCCATTGGTTGCTACCCCAAAATTGACAATTGTTTATTCGATCACAACGGGACGGTGGAAGCACCTGGCGCTTGTAATGTCTGGGGCGCCAATGGCCCTTGCAAAGCCATCTTTACAGATTGTGTCTTCGATTCCAACACGGGCGCATACGCAGGCGGCCTATCCCTTTTCGGGGCAAACGGAGCCTGCGAAGCAAAACTTACTGGATGCACCTTTTCCAACAATACAGTGGCCAACTCGGGTCCTGGCGGCGCTATTTCCTGCTACAATTCAAACCTATATGGCTATGATTGTTCGTTCGACAACAACCATGCGTATTATGGAGGGGCCATTAGCGGCCATGAACTTATAGGCGATAAATTTATCCTGCTCACCAATTGTTCCATAACCGACAATTCTGCCAACAAAGGAGGGGGCATTTACCTTCAAAGTGCCAATATGGTCCTTTTGGGAGGCCTTTTATACAACAATATTTCCCAGCAATACGATGGTGGCGGAATTTTGATAGAACCTAGTTTTTCCCCTCGACCCAGTACATTTGATTGTATAGGCGTCAACTTCTTGTACAATAAGAGCCAAAACAACGGCGGTGCTATTTGCAGTCTTGATCCGCTGGCATCGGTCCAGATCGAACGGGCAAAATTCTATAACAACACTGCCAATAACGGTGGCGCGTTTTACATGGATTTTACAGAAAATTCGACTGCCATCTCAGCCATCCGGGAAAGCATTTTTAATGCAAATGAAGCGACTGCCGGAAGTGGCGGCGCCATTTATGTGAAACAAGCGCCCGGCACCTCGCATCCTGGTGGTTTGAAAGTCTCTTCTTCTACGCTATTCAACAATCTTTGCACGGATGAAGGAAATCAGGTTTTCGCAGACAATACATCATTTGATGGCAATGGCCTCATTAGTTGGATTACTGCGGGTACATCTGGTTCGGGCGAATTTGCCGGTATAAACGCCTCCTCTATCAGGGCAATAAATTCTCTTGTAACCGCTTTTGATTGTGCATCAGCAGGCCTCACTAGTTGCAGTGGGAACATCTATAGCATAGATCCTCAGTTTATAGATCCTGACAATGGTAACTTCCAGTTAGAAAAATGCTCTCCGGCGGTCAATACAGGGGAATTTACAAATCAAAGTTTTGAGGATTTTGAGGGCAATCCAAGGCCCTACAATGATGGTACCCACCGTCTGGATATGGGCGCATTAGAATACCAGGGTACGGTGACGGGTTGTGCGAAGGCGATTTGCAAAAACATATCCGTGGACCTGAATGCCTCGGGTACCTACAACGTCCCTGCCACCAGCATTGACAATGGCAGTACTGGTTGTGCCGCATTAAGCTATAGAATCAACAACCAAGTGTCCCAGACTTACAACTGCGATCAGGTGGGCACACAACGTGTTACCCTCAAAGTAACTGATTGCATGAACAATTCGGCTGCTTGCATCGCTACGATAACCATCCGGGAAACGACGAAACCCACCATGCTTTGCAAGGCCGTCACCCTCCATCTCGACGCCGCCGGACAAGCCACCCTCAGCGTAGCACAAATTGACAACGGCAGTTACGACAACTGTGCTATCGTGACCAAAGTGCTTGGCCAAAGCACCTTCACTTGTGACAACGTAGGCGTAAATTCCGTCATCCTCGGTGGCGTAGATGCCAGCAACAACAAGGGTATTTGTACGGCAACCGTGACCCTGAAAGACGCGATCACACCGTTGGCCAAATGCAAAAATATTACGGCCAATCTTGCCGCCAATGGTACTGTAACTGTAGTTCCGAATGTCGTGGACAATGGCAGCACCGACAATTGCAGTCTCAACCTCTCGCTCACCCCCTACTCCTTCAACTGCGGAAACATAGGTGTAAATAACGTGACCCTCCTGGCCACGGATGGAAGCGGCAACTTCAGCAGCTGCGCCGCCACGGTTACGGTGAAAGACGTCACCGCGCCCAATGCCCTGTGTAAAAACGCAACTGTTACCCTCAACGACCTTGGTCAGGGCACGCTCAGCATCGGCCAACTCAACAACGGCAGCTCAGATGCTTGCGGCATCGCGACCATGACGCTGAGCAAAACACAATTCAACTGTTCGGACATCCCCGGCTCTTCCCAAGCCGTGACCTTGACGTTGAAGGACGTGAACAATAACCAGAGCAGCTGCACGGCACAAGTGACTGCAAAAGACAACCTAGCACCCACCGCCATCTGCCAGAACACCACCGTGCATCTCGGCGCGAATGGTCAGGTGACGGTGTATCCCGCAGATTTAGCTGCCAATAGTTTCGACAACTGCTCGGTCACTGCTTACAGCCCCGCAGCGAAAGTCTATACCACGGCCAACCTTGGGAACAACAGCCTGAGTATCACCGTAAAAGATTGGAGCGGCAATGGCGCAACCTGCGTCTCAGTGGTGACGGTGCAGCCGTTCACGGGCCTAAGGGGCGGCGGCGACCGCAATGAAGCGCAAGCGGCTGTGTCCACGGAGGTTTTCGGCTTCCATGTTTACCCAAACCCGACTGCTGGTGATGCCACGGTAGATTTTGAACTCGCTAAAAATCAATCCGTTGCATTACACGTGTTCGACTTGACCGGCAGAATGGTGATGAGTCAATATCTCGAAGGATTTGAAGGTACTAACCAGGTTCGCCTGGAAATGGCGGCAATGCCAAATGGCGTGTATGTGGTTGAAATACAAGGAGAAAATGTTCGTCAGCAGAAGCGGCTGGTGGTGCAGCACGACTGATTCATAAACCTCGAAGGTTTTTAAAACCTACGAGGTTTCGCGCTCGCTGAAAAGAATTTGCCAAGCCGCTCTTCGATTATTCGGGGGGCGGCTTTTTGCTAATAACTACGCTTTGCCACTTGCTCGTTCACACCTCCCGCTTACGCACTGCCTGTTCCTGTCCGGTATTAGCCCCCTGACCTTTGTGGTGTTAAAATCATTGCATTAAAAAAAATAAAACATCATGAATCAGTCTTGCAAAATCTCA
>JACMMM010000207.1 GCA_014379065.1 Saprospiraceae bacterium | reverse complement strand
TAGCACCCTAAACGTCGGTAGAAATTTTTAATGCAACAGGAGAAAAGGTGCGTAGCACCGAAACTCGGATCCCTCAAGGCGTATTTGTTCCGGTGCTACGCACCTCCTAACCCATTGAAAACGAATATTCTACCGACGTTTCGGTGCTACGCACCTATTTCGAAAAATTTGGGATGACTCATGTTTAAAGTGATTTTAATAATTCTTTCTCAATATCGAACAATTGTGCTTATCCAGATAATGGTATTCACAGGAATCCATCAGACTTGTGACCAAGTGCAAGCCCAGGCCTCCAATGGGTCTTTCCGTTAACAAGCTCTCGGTATCGGCTTTGGTTTGAGCAAATGAAAAAGGGTTGAACGGCTTTCCGTCGTCCCGGATTTCCAAGATGACAGCCTCTTTCGTCAAAATTATTTTGATGTAGATTTTGTGTGTTTCCGCATCTTCAAAAGCATGTAGGACAATATTGGAGAGCATTTCATCAATGGCTACATGCACCGCATTCACCGCTTCGTCGGCCAAGTTATGTGATTTCCAAAACCTGTCAAAAACTTGAACGACCCGCGCAATTTCGGGAAGTTCGTTTTTAATGGTAATGGCGCATTGTTTTTTCATAGTTACGGTGTTTCTCATGCCATACGCCTAATTACAAGGGTCGTAATATCATCTGCCTGCGGCATGCCGGCGGCGAATTGGTTCACCTCACGAATCAATTCTTTGATCATTTCCCTGGCGGGGGTATGGACGCATCCGCTCAGATAGGCTCTGAATTTTTCTTCAGAAAACTCTTCAAACTGTTGATTGATGGCTTCTGTAATGCCATCTGTATATAAGACCAATTGTTGCCCGTCTTCGATTCGGATGGTACTTGATTCAAATTTGGCATCCTCCAGTATACCGAGGGCAATATTACTACTGCCCCCCAAAGCAGATACTGTACCCTTTGAATTTACGAGGTATGGGAAATTATGTCCACCATTGCAATAGATCAAGTCTCCGCTGGAAAGGTCTAACACCCCATAAAACAGGGTAACGAACATACAAGTCGGATTGTCCTGGCTTAATAAATAGTTGACCTGTTCCAAACAATCAGCAGGCGGATAGCCTTTGTGTGCAACCGCTTTGAGCAGTGTCCGGCTAATGGCCATAAATAAGGCGGATGCCATCCCTTTGCCAGATACATCACCAATCACCAATCCCAAATGGTCATTGTCCAACATGAAAAAATCGTAAAAATCTCCCCCTACTTCTTTGGCGGGGATCATTTCTGCATAGAGGTCAAAAGGATACTCAGGCGGGAAAATGGAAAATTTTTTAGGCAAGATGGATTGCTGGACTTCGCTGGCAGCGTGGAGTTCTTTTTGGATCTGCTCCAGTTTCTTTTTGGTACGTGCCGCCAATTTTTGCAGCTCTATTTCTTTTATGGCTTTTTTTATAGTGGCTTCCAAATCCGCAAAGTCAATCGGCTTGGTAACGAAATCATAAGCGCCATGATTCATGGCACTCCGAATGTTTTTCATATTGCCGTAAGCCGAAACCATCACCGTTT
>JACMMM010000206.1 GCA_014379065.1 Saprospiraceae bacterium | reverse complement strand
TCCTACCATCATTACCCCGAACAATGACGGATTCAACGATCAGTTCAAAATCCCGCAGGAATGTACACTTGGTGAGGGAGCAGCCGATCTTGAGGTCACGATTTTCAACCAATGGGGCGACGCGGTTTTTCATGCCAAACCTTATCTCAACGACTGGGCTGGCACGTACAACAATGAACAATTGCCTGCCGGGACTTATTATTTCGTAGTAAAACTGAACGAAAAGGACGAGCCTAGAACGGGCTTTTTGCTGATTCAACGATGACGTTGGACGTTGGATATTGGACTCTGGACGTTGGACAGTCAACGTCCAACGTCCAACGTCCAACGTCCAACGTCCAACGTCCAACGTCCAATGTCCACAAGCTCAATACAATGAAAAAACTTTACCTCTTCATATCCTTCCTCACGCTGACGCTTTGCGCTGCTGCCCAGCAAGAGCAGATGTACACCCAGTTCATGTTCAACAAACTGGCGTACAATCCTGGCTACGCGGGCAATTTCGTGTCACCAACGCTCACCGCCATTTATCGCAACCAATGGATGGGTTTGGATGGTGCGCCCAAAGCTTTTTCTCTTTCGTACACCCAGCCCTTGCTCAACAACCGCGTGGGCATTGGAGGCAATATTTCACGGCAGAGCATCGGTATTAATACCAATTTGACTTTTGAGGTGGCTTATGCCTATCGAGTGCATCTGAAACGTGGCACCTTGGGTGTTGGCTTGCAGGCCAGTATGCGCAATATCCGTCAAAACTGGGCAGACGGACGCATCATCGCTATTGATCAAAACGACCCCGGCATACCTACAGACCCCAAGAGCAAGTTTGTGCCAAACTTCGGCGCGGGCGTGTATTACAATGCTTACACCGATCGCTGGTATGCGGGTATTGCCCTGCCGCGCATCGTGAGCAACAGCATTGATTTTTCCGAATTTGGAAATGTCCTTTCCCGAGAGGTACAGCATATCAATGCAATGGGCGGGATCAAATTTGAAGCGACCGACGAGCTGGATGTCACCCCACAAGTACTGCTCCGTTACGCCGTTGGTGCGCCCTTCGATGCTGAAATGAATGTGAGCGCACTGCTCCGCAGCAAATTCTATGGTGGCCTCAGCTACCGTTTGGGTGGCGACACAAATTTTGCAGGCGAAAGCGTTGATGTTGCGCTCGGCTTCCAGGCTATTGACAAACTGTTCGTTTGTTTTTCCTACGATATTGGGCTCACCCGCCTGAAGAAGCACCACAACGGCTCCATAGAAGCCACGGTGCGCTGGTGGTTTAATCCGCCGGACGATGTGGTGCCCGTGAAGCCTGCGCGGCCATTTTGAATCTCCTTATTTTGGCTCATAAGTATCTCTTACAAGGGTATAGAATCCAAAATTTGAAACGCTGTCTTGCGTGATCAAGCGATTCTTGGTCAATTCTATAATTTTCAAGCTTCCTGAATCATAACCAGTTACCGATATGTTCAGAGTTTCGCCATTTTGGCTCAAATCCCAGGTGCCAGTTATGGTTTGTGGCTCCGTCGGATCACATTTTTCGATGCCATTGTCCCAAACAAATTCGCCATCTTTCTGGAAAGACCAGCAGTTTTCGGTCAGGCAATCATCAAGCGAAAAATCTTCCCAAACTTGGGTGCTGGAGTCAAAAAATTCAATTTTCGTGACTACCCAGCAATCGGTGGAAGTTAAATGGGAGCTTCGTGTATCTGCCGCGTCTTTTTTACAGGCAAAGAAGAGCGTGTTTAAGCAGAGCAGCGTGAAAAGTAAGTTTTTCATTAGAAAGGTATTTGAATGTGAATGGTAAGGGAGCCTTTATCCAAGGAAAAAATTCCAATGGCATCGCAGGTATAGGCCCGGCGAGAGTTTAGCGGGTTCTCCTTCAATTTCATAGTTTGGAAATTGCCCCCGCAAGCCCAGTTCAAAAATGAACGAGCGGTTGCTGCGAGCCTTTTTAAAAGTTTCCATCGCCCATCCTGCCGATAGCATGGTGGTCGAGTAATCGCCGGTAAGATAGTTGAGCCGCAAGGCGAGACCATGCGCCCTGATTTTCTGCTTGCTTGTTTTCTCGAACCGGTCGCCGAAAAAGGTAAAACCGCCACCGAGCATCGGACCGAACTTCAATTGAGTTTCCTCGTATTCTGTCACCGCAATACCGGCAAAATAAATGCCGCCGTCCAACACTTTTTTGGGCGACAAATAATAGCGAACGGGAACGCCCAATCCATCGAAAATGGAGATGCCGACGCCAATTTTTCCACCATAGTTGGCATACTTGCCCGTAGTGTCCGAAGGGCTTGGTTTTTTCCCAGACGGCCCCAAATAGGCGGTTAAGCCGATCTTCAGCCCGGTAAACGATACATTGGAATTGGATTTCGGCAAGGCGTGACCTTCCCAACCTGCCATCCCTTCCACCGCAACGCTTGGTGTCAGAAACCAGGCAGCCCCGGCCGCGATGCCATAAGCCCCGCCGATTTGGGTGCTGCCCTCGCGCTCCTCGAAATCTGTTCCGGCTAAAGCCAGGCTCGACGAATGGGAAAAGGAAAGCCCCAGTTGGCCTGCGAGAAAGATTTTTGCCTTTTCCTTCCCGGCATAGTACCGCGCTGTACCAAGCAATTGCGGGTTGAAATATCTGGATTTGGAGCCTTTTGTAGATGCTTCGCGCTCCATTTGCAAGGCTGCGCCGATCGCGAAATCGTCGTGGAGGAACTTCCCGATATCCACCCGGGCATTGAGGTGGTTGGTCTGGGAGGAGGTTCCATTATCGTATTTGGTTTTGTCGGAGCCGAATCTCAGGTTGCCGCCAAAGTAACGACCCTCCTTTTGGGTTTGAGAAAATCCTGTGAAACCTGCAAACAGGCAGATTAGCAAGAGCGCAAAAGAATTTTTCATAACAGATAGGTTTTAAAAATTTGAAAGGGAGGCATTGTTTATAGGGTAATCGGGCGGACGCTAAAAAGGTAAACCAAGAGGGTGGGGAGGCTTTGGAAAATTATTTAGTCCCGAAAACCAATCATGCTTTCTACTTTCGCTGTGCAATCAAAATTTTTAACTGCCCGTAAGCTACTTTTCAAAACGGGATAAATTTTCTGAGCATGAAAAAATGGATGTTGCTGATGGTTTTTGCTGTAGGAGTGATGGAGATTGGGTGGGGGCAGGTGGATTCTGCGGCCATAAAGGAGGTGGATAGTTTGCTTCAAGTTTCGCGCACACTTACCGGGCAGCGCAATTATGACAAAGCCCTTGAAGTCATTGCCATTGCTGAAAAACTCGCTCTTGAAAAATTGGGGCGGGAGTCGGTGGCGTATGGAAAGTGCTGTAACAGCCTAGGAACGATGTATGCTAATAAAGGAAATCACTTGGAGGCCGAAAAATGGTTCCTCGAATCCAAAGCCATCCGGGAAAAAGTTTTAGGCAAGGAACATCCCGATTATGCGATGACGATGAACAATCTCGCGAATGTGTTTGTGGCCATGGGCAAATTCGAAAAAGCCGAACCACTCTATCTCGAAGTCATAGTCATCCAAGCAAAAGTGTTGGGCAAAGAACATCGCAATTATGCCTGGACGTTGAACAATCTCGCAGGTTTGTACCTTAAAATGGGTGAATTTGCCAGTGCTGAATCGCTCTACTACGAAGCCAAAGCAATCCAAGAAAAAGTGCTGGGCAAGGAGCATCCCGATTATGCTCAGAGCCTGAACAACCTCGCGATTTTGTACCGAAATATGGGCAATTACGAAAAAGCCGAGCCGCTCTACCTCGAAGCCAATGCCATCCGGGAAAAAGCCCTGGGCAAGGAGCATCCCGACTATGCACAGAGCCTGAATAATCTGGCGGGTTTGTACCGGAAAATGGGCAAATACGAAAAGGCCGAACCGCTTTACCTCCAAGCCAAAGCTATCCGAGAAAAAGCCCTGGGCAGGGAGCATCCCTATTATGCTGCGAGCCTGAACAACCTTGCAAATTTGTACCGCGATATGGGCCATTACGAAAAATCCGAACTACTCCACCTCGAGGCCAAACCGATCTATGAAAAAGCCTTGGGCAAGGAGCATCCCGATTATGCAGAGAGCCTGAACAATCTGGCCAGTTTGTACGGGGAAATCGGGAATTACGAAAAGGCAGAACCGCTCTTCCTCGAAGCCGAAGCCATCCGACAAAAAGTGCTGGGGAAGCAACATCCCGACTATGCGACGAACTTGAACGACTTGGCGATTTTATACGGGGAAATCGGGAACTACGAAAAAGCCGAACTGCTTTACCGGGAACTTTCAAAATTGAATCAATCCCTGATAACGAAAGCAGTGCATCACCTGTCAGAGCGGGAATTGAACAACTACCTGCACACATTTTCAGAAGCCCAAGCCCAGACGCTCTCCTTAGCTCAAATAACCACTGCCAACAAATCCGACATTTCGCAGACCTGCTACGACAACACCCTCTTTTACAAGGGCTTCCTCCTCAACGCCCTCAACAAAATCAAATACCTCGCTCAATCCGACGCTGCCAGTACCGAAAAATTCAACCTTCTGAAATCCTGCGAACGCCGTCTCGTCCGGGAATACACCAAACCCATTGCCGAACGCGATAGCGTAAGCGTGGTAAATCTTGAAACCCAATCCAACGAGCTCCAAAAAGACCTCGCCCGCTCTGTTGCCGGTTACGCCGAAGCCGTCCGGCAAGTTCGCTGGCAAGACGTGCAGAAAGCATTGAAGCCAGATGAAGTAGCAGTTGAATTTGTCCACTATCGGTATCACGGCAAAATACCCACCGACAGCACCTTTTACGCCGCCCTCCTCCTTCGCTCAGGCTGGGAGCAACCGCATTTTGTACTTCTTTTTGAAGAAAAAGAACTGTTCAAATATTCCAGCTGC